>JAEWZA010000056.1 GCA_023395575.1 Bacillota bacterium | reverse complement strand
CTAGAAAGCCAAGCCTTAAGGCTTTTTGAGGAAGTTGTGTTAATAAAAAATTTATTGAAATGGAGATAATTATGAAAAAGAAATTTAATGTCTATCAAATAGTATTTATAGGAATTATGTCTGCAGTAATTTGCATATTGGGACCTTTATCCTTTCCTATAGGAGTAATACCCATTTCCTTTACAAACCTTGCTATATATTTCGTGCTTTATATACTTGGTATGAAAAAAGGTACCATAAGCTATATTATTTATATGCTAATCGGTTTGGCTGGTGTCCCTGTATTCTCTGGTTTCTCAGGTGGTCCTTCTAAGCTTTTAGGACCTACAGGCGGATATCTTATTGGTTTTATGTTAATGGCGTTGATAGCTGGATTTTTTATAGATAAATTTTTTGACAAATGGTATTTATGCATTATTGGTATGATTTTAGGCACTGCTGTTTGCTATATACTTGGCACTATCTGGCTATCATATCAAGCAAATATGTCAATAGGTGCAGCACTTTTTGCAGGTGTAATTCCATTTATACCGGGTGATTTGATTAAAATAATTATAGCTTCATATCTAGGTCCTCAGCTTCGAAAGAGATTGGCTAAAGCCAATTTACAGTAGGTGACCTAATAAATTTTTAATTATGTAATATATTACAGGAACAAATATAGCAGGAAGTAAATTTCCTATTTTTATTTTCTTAATTTCTAGTAAATTTAGTCCAATAGCAAATATCAGTATACCTCCTATTAAAGACATTTGTGAAATTACCATATCATTTAACCACGGTTTTACAAAACCAGCTAATAGTGTTATACTGCCCTGATAGACTAAAACCGATACTGCAGAAAATGCTACGCCTATTCCTAATGTGGCTCCAAAAATAACTGCTGTAACACCATCAAGTATAGATTTTGCAAACAAAGTTGAGGTACTTCCCAAAAGTCCATCTTCGAGCGCACCTACAATAGCCATGGCTCCCACACAATATATCAGACTGGCAGAAACAAAGCCTTCTGAAAAAGAGCCTCCCTTTGTGGGTATTTTGCTTTGAATCCACATACCCACATTTTCCAACCTTGTTTCAATTTTAAGGAATTCTCCTATAAGTCCACCAATTACTAAGCTAAAAATCATTAGCATAGTAAATTGAGTATCCAATTTATTTCCATCCACTATGGTTATCATTTCTTTAATTGTCCCAGATATCCCGATAAATAATACTGAAAGTCCAATACCTTGCATGACTATTTGCTTGTATCTCTCAGGGATTCCACTT
This sequence comes from Bacillota bacterium, assembly GCA_023395575.1. Classification (GTDB taxonomy): domain Bacteria; phylum Bacillota; class Clostridia; order Acetivibrionales; family DSM-1351; genus Ruminiclostridium. The sequence continues at coordinate 18,333 of JAEWZA010000056.1, read as the reverse complement.
TTCAAAAAATATCCTGCAATACCTCCTAAAATTACAGCTCCGGTATTTACAATTGTCCCAACACCTACCAACTTGTCCCACTCCTCATTAAATATTATTCTTTACTAAGTCAATCAACTTTTGCCTGTCGTTGAGTTCAGGATTTTCTAATACACATTCCAGCAAATAGTTAAGCATGTTATTTAGCTCCCTGCCTGGTTTCATGCCAATAGAAATCAAGTCATATCCATTAACAGCCAAGTCCTTTTTGCTCAAGCAATGACTTTCAGCCTTAATTTTGTTATATATTTTTATAATATTTTCGAACTTTACCAATCGCTCCTCTAAATATACGCTATTTTGGCTCATTGCATCGGCTTTTTGAACTTCAATTAATTCAAGAAAAGAGTCGTCTCCTACCTTGTTGATTACCTTTTTAATAGATTTTTCATTATCAAATAAATCTGAATCATGATGAACTATGAGATTTGTTATTTTTTTAACCGTATCCTTATCAAATCTAAGCCTATTCAATATATTTCTGGCCAAATCTGCTCCAACCTGCTGATGCCCGTAAAAATGGTCTATACCTTTTTCATCAGTGGTTTTTTGTACCGGTTTCCCTATATCGTGTAAGAGCATTGTCCATCTGAGAATATTAGTGTTTTTCACATAATCTATTGAATGCAAAATATGTTCTGAAACATTATATATATGGTAAGGATTGTTCTGTTCAGTGCTATAGCATGAAACAAACTCCGGAATTATATGCTCTAACAAGCCTGTCTTATATAAAAAATCAAAATGCATTGGATTAGGAGACACCAAAATTTTATTTAGCTCATCTCTTATCCTCTCATTACTTATATTTTCTATCAATAAAGAGTTTCTCTTAATTGCATTAAAAATAGCTGTGTCAACACTAAAACCCAGCTGGGCACTAAAGCGTATGGCTCTGAGCATCCTTAATGCATCTTCCTTAAATCTCAGATTAGCATCTCCTACTGCTCTTATCTGACAATTATCCAGATCCTTTAGTCCCTCGAAATAATCAATCAGCCCTTCCTTAGGATGATATGCAATAGCATTTATAGTAAAATCACGCCTAGCTAAATCATCTTTGAGACAAGAAGTAAATTTAACACTATCCGGTCTTCTATTGTCAGAGTATTCGCCATCAATACGATATGTTGTGACCTCACAAAATTCATTATTAATAGAAACGCTTACAGTGCCATGCTTGATACCAGTATCGTAAGTTTTCTCAAATATTTTTTTTATATCTTCAGGAAATGAATTTGTTGTAATGTCCCAATCGTTAGGAGTTCTTCCAAGAATACTATCTCTAACACAGCCTCCAACTATAAAAGCTTCAAAACCAGATGAATTCAGTTTTTCTATAATAAAGCCTACATTATCAGGGAAAGATATCTTGTATTTCATTTTTACCTCACCTTATCAGTATATTTGTGACTTTAAAAACCTGTTTATTAAAAAAGTCCAATCACAATTATTATAAACCTTTTTCGTCCTATGTAATTGTAACACATATATCAAATTAAAATACACTACTTGTTATGTACAAAAGCAACTATGCTTGAAATTAATATTTCTGCAACAGCTCCAACTGATGCATTATTATTATATGGACAAGAAGAGCAAAGAATTGTATTATTGTTTCTGGCAAGACAGTCATTTGTACGGGAGCAGGATGGCGGTGTACCCGGTAAAATCAGCAACCTTATGTATGTAGGCTCCTTCCCTATTATCACTCCAGTGAAGCCGTTTCCAGCCATTCCTCCGCAGTTTACAAATATAGTAACTGTGTTCCCAATAAAATCTTCAAAGTCAAGATTCTTCAAATTCCCTTGCATGATAATATCAATATCTACCTTTTCATAATGCTTAGAATCATATCTTTTCTTATGATGTGATGACTTTTTTTTTGATTTCATTATTCATACCTCAATGTATACTCCTAATTCATTATATTACACTTGAAGAATATTGCTAATGAAGTAACAAATTAATTTTTATATTTTGTAACACTTAAGTTCAATATGAATACTATATTATTAGCCAAGTAATTACTTATTTCTTACAAGTATCATAAGTACATTATGGTGTACTTTGCTTGGAATTTTAATTAAATTATTTTATTTTGGGAGGGAGTGTCAAAATAATGTCAAAAAAAGGTGGATGTCTCGGTGATTGCTTCTGCAACTTATTTGATGGTGATACAATATGGGTAATAATAATTCTTATTATCTTATTCTTGTGCTTCTGCTCTGGAAAAGACGAATGCTGCTAAAAATCATCTGTTCCAAGCCTGCAAATTGGTTAGCCCAATATTGCTATTTCTAATAAAAATAAACTCATAGGTATCGTATGCCTATGAGTTTATTTCTATTAGTTATGTGCTCAACTTTCTCAGTTGAAATTGTAAGTGTGGGAGCCTATCAATGGTAAAATTAAAGATCAACCTTTTTTAATTTAACTTCATCCTCTTTTTTTTCTTTTCTAGTAACTATAAGTGAAATAATAATACTGCCCACTAATAAAGCAAAAATTGTTGCAAGTGATATTACAATAGGAATTTCAATGTGGAAGAATAATATTCCCAACTTTACTCCGGTAAACATCAATATTAAAGCCACACCAATCTTAACATATCTGAATTTTTCATGTAATGCATTAAGCACAAAATACAAGCTTCTAAGCCCTAGAATGGCAAAAATATTAGAGGTATACACAATAAATGGATCTGTAGATATTGAGAATACGGCTGGAATTGAGTCAATAGCAAATAGAACGTCAGAAGACTCAATAATTATCAATACAGCAAATAATGGTGTCGCTAATAATTTCCCACCGTGTCTAACAAAAAACTTTTCTTCATGCATTGTATCCGTAACAGGAATAATTTTCTTTATAATTCTTAAAACTTTACTATCAGTGTAATCCTTATTATCTTCATGCCCAAACATCATCTTGAAGCCGCTAACAATTAAAATTAATCCAAAAATGTACAATATCCAATGTATACTATTAACTACTTTTATTCCTAATAGAATAAATATTGCTCTTAATATAATAGCTCCATAAATACCATAGTTTAAGGTTCTCCGCTGATACTCCTTTTTAATCCCAAAACTAGAGAATATCATTAAAAATACGAATAAATTGTCTACGCTAAGACTCAACTCAATAATATAACCACCGAGAAATTCTAACGCTTTTGCTGACCCCTCGAAATACCATACTCCGAGATTAAATAATACTGCTAAACTCATCCACATCAAAACAAACTTTACTGCTTTCCTTGCAGACATCATAGCAAGCCTCCTTTAAATAATTAGCTTTATTTCTAATAATTTCCATATCAAACAAAAAAACCTTGAATGTGTATGGCTACATCATTCAAGGTCTTGCTTTCCACTATGGAGAATAAAGCCAGGCATTTTTAGCCGATTGTTGACTTTATCGCTTTCAAGCTACTCCCCTTTACTTGTTATTAAGTCTAACAAAATAATTTACATTAGTCAATGATTAAAACTCGAAAATTGACCTAAGATAATTTGATAGACATTAAATAAAGCCGTCCCGAAAACTCAGGACAGCTCTATTAAGTAGATAGCTACACTTTTTTATACAAAATTTTGTATAAGCCCACTCTGTAGGCAATGTGCGGTAGCAAAGGCACAATATATAAAAATATAATCTTATTAATCTCAATCTATAAAACGCTTGCGTTTTTTGTTGGTTTGTTTTATACGATTTCTATGTTTGAAAAATTCTGCTTTATCAACTTGTAAATTATACTTTCAATATCTTTGGAATTGAATCTATCAAGTTCTTCCTGAACATCCTCATATATTTTTTTTATTTCTTCTATCAGCTTTTCAAATGGGTTTTCATTATGCGGGACATATAAATTTAGCCCTATTAGTTCATTTTGTAGATACATTCCTTCATTAGTCTTTCTAGCCCTTATTTTCAATGGAGTGCTTTGATAGTTTATTAACTTTGTAGCAAGGTTAAAGCTTCCCAAACTATCTACATCATAGCTTACTCCACAGGCTGTACAAATAAATACAGTTTTGGAAAATCTGTTTTTTCTAGTATTGCTTCCACATAGTCTACATCTATGAAAAATATCTACTGAACTAACCTTTACCGGAACAGGCAATCCCTTTTGCAGTATTTTGTATTCCAATATCCTTACAAGATCATTGTACCTTTTACAGCCAAATACAGGCTTGTAATTGATGCCATCTTCATTCCAGCTTAATTTGTCACCCTTTTCAACAAGATTTTGCAATACAACAGTAGATTTATTATTTACTGCTATATCTACAATTTTATTTGCCAATATGCAATTATTTGTTTTTATATCCTTTGATAATGAAATTTCCTCTAGCCCAAATGCTCCACCATTTAGTATAACCCCTTCCTTATCGACAACAGTATAATTCACTGCATTTAAAATTCCTCTGCTTATTCCCAAATAAGTGGTTGGCTCAATTTCATCATCTTCAGGTAAATCAATACTCAAACTAAGATAATAATCCTTACCTTTAACAATCAAATGTGCAGTTCTTAACATTTCAGGCTTATCAACAGCCTGCGTAAGCATGTCCTCCTGCCACTTACCAAAGGATAGTGGTACAATTATAAATGTCTCCTTCTTCAAGCTCTTTAATTCTTGCTGCTTTTTAGAAATATATTTCAAATTACTATTAAGGGCATTATTAATACGTATTTTTGAATTCTTGCTATTCATGAGAAATAACTTTGCAAAGAACTTATTATTCACAGAATCATATACTATGCTAAAGCATCTTTTCGTATCATATCTGCAGAAGTAAATAGGCCTAAGCTTATCCTGACTTGTTACCCCTTCTGTTTTAAAGCTAGGGAATGGCATATCAGAATTCAACTGCCTCTGCGCCAGATAACTAGCCAGAGCCATTCCAATATCCAGCTTGAGAGAATCCTTAAAAGGTTGTATATCAAATTTATTTATATCTTTTGATAGTTCACTGTCTATCCACTTAGAAAGAGTCAATGAACTGTATGTACCTTTTGGAGATTTATAGTCACGTTCAATTTTATCAATGTTTTCATATGCATTTTTTAATAAGTAATTAAATGCATTATTATAATTTATAAATGCAGTATTTATAATTTGTCTTTTAAGAGTGCTTGGATTATGAAGTTTTAGATGTATAGTTCTAAGTCCCAAAATACATTCCTCCAAAAACAATTTTAGTCTAAAGTTAAATGTCCATGCCCACATTTTATTTACAAGGCTCCTTTTACTAGCAGTATTCTATACTAATATGCTTTCCAGCCTGCTTGAGCAATGCAGCAATTTCTTCTACCAACTTGAATTTCAAGCCCATATTAAGCGGAAACTCCGGATTTTGGTGAGCTGGATTCATTGCCTGCCCTACAAAGATGTAAATACTGGTACTCTCTTCTAAAAGTACCTTAGCCAATTTAGATGCTCCATCCTTTTTGTTTAATTTTAGGAAATCATTCATTGTACATTCAGGTGCAGTACAATTTCGTAGTAAATCCAATGTGTTTCTTAAAGTTAAAACCCCTTCTGTTGTAAGATTTATACCTTCAATTTCAGCTGTTGGCGGTATTGAAGGATTAAAATACTCAATTGATGTCTTAATTTCTTTTCCAAGAACTCTGGAAACTATTTGAGATGTAGTTCCACCACAAACCACCTTTTTACCTTCCATACTAATAAATCTATTTACAATAACAGTATCCATTGTAGAGTCAATAGGAGGTCCTACCATCAATGAAAGTTTATCCGGCTTTTTAGCCTTAAGAGCCACCACTGTGGTATCATCTCCAGGCTGGTGCGAATACAAGCTGTCACAAGCAGAAATAAGTAATTTCGTAATAGCCTTTGACGACAAATCTTTTTTATAGGTTTTTTGAAGGTATTCACATACATTGCTCCATTGCCAACCTAAATTTAGTGTCTTTCCAATTCCTGCATGAATAACTCCATCGCTAATCATAACAAACAAATCATCAGGTAAAACTGTAAATCTACATTCATGTATAAGCTTTCCGCTAACAATACGGCTCTCAGTACATATTTCTAGTGGTCTTCCCTTTCTAAGCCGTATGATTGATGGATTATCAAATTCCACCAAATAACCTTGACCATCATTAAATATCTGAATAATCGAAAAAGTTGAATAAGCCAATTCTCTCTCTTTACATACTGGAAGTGTACTTGCAATAGTATTCACGGCTTCGTCAATATCCAAACCATTTGACATTATTGTTCCAATAATCTTTGATGTTAATGTTGCCAATATATTCGCTTTAACACCACTTCCTAATCCATCTGCCAATACAACTACTACTGAATCAGAGCTTCTTATTATTTCAACCTTATCTCCACATAACTCTTCTTTGTGTTTATTTATACTTTCGTAATTTGCATCGATATAAAGACTCATTTCTAATCACCCATCTCTGACATAATAGAATTTTTCAGTTTAGTCAGTGCTACCTTTGTTTCAGCAGTTGTTTCACCTAGCAGGCTGGCAATTTCCTGTGCAACTCTCATCTGCTTCTCTATTACCTTTTGGGTTATTTCTATATTCTGTGAACGACTTTCAAGAGTTCTCTGCCTTTGAGCCTCTTCTTCTGTAATATCATTAATAATTACTATAACAGTATTATGTTTACTTACATTAATAATGGATTGCTTTACAACCATGTTATAGTCATCATAGATGTACTTTTCATCGTAGATATTATCTCCGCTTTCCAAAACCTGCTCAAATTTATCACAATTAAGTATCTCAATGATATTTCTACCTTCAAATTCTTGATTGCTTTTGTTGAACATTTTCTGAGCGGCTGAATTTGCTTCTTGAATATTAAGATTTTTATCTAAAGCAAAAATAGCATTTGGTGTATTATTTATAATAATATTAGAGATAGACTCAGCCCTTTCTCTCATGTAAGGTAAGCACATGTGAACCTGCGCTTTTCCAAGATATACCGCAAGAGCCTTCTCTCTGCAGGAATGATAACCGCAGGCACCGCAATTGAGCTCCTTGTCCTTGCTAAACTTTCCTATGCTGTTGAGAATTCCTTGTATAATATCCTCAGAAGGTGCATTTATATCCTTTGATTTATTAATAAAGGTTTTGAAAAAATCTAATTTGGTAGATAACATAATAGTATTTATGGAGTTATTACTAGCATTTAAGGCTGCTTTCTTGGCATAATCCAGTAATCGTTCCCTAGATGTTAAGAAGCCACCCTTGACATGCTTCATGCAAGGTCCAGCAATACATCCACCTGTACAGCTGCTCATTTCGATAAAATAATTGCTAATATTGCCTTCTGCAATAGAGTCAAGAATCTCTTTACATCTTTCAATCCCATCCACACTTATTGTTCTATAGTTCTTTTTTAAGCTTTTACTAATAGTATTTAAAATTCCGCCAGGTACAGGATAAATTCTTGCAGAATTGTCGAAGTTACTTATAGCTTCAAGTATTTCTTCTGATTGATAAAGCCCTTTCTCCTCAAACCAATTATCCAAATCTTCAAAAGTTAGAACGGCATCAACCTGATTTTCATTTTCATAATCCTTGTACTCGTCTTTCTTTGATATACATGGACCAATAAATACAACCTTAATTCTTGATCCATAAGTTTCTCTCATCATTTTTGCATGAGCTATCATTGGAGATACTACAGGAGCAAGTTGTTCAATCAACTCAGGATAATATTTCTCAATTAAAAATATTATTGATGAACAGCAGCTTGTAATAATATTTTTCATTTTTCTTTGCTGTAACAGCTTTTCATACTGTCTAGATACTTGATAAGCTCCATTTGCAGTACCTTCAATATGTGTAAAGCCTAATTTCTTCAAAGCACAATATAACCATCGTTCATCCTGCTCAAATGCAGCAGCAAAAGAAGGTGCCAAACTAACATAAACCTTTTCTCTTTTACTGATAAATTTTTTAACCTTTTGTACATCACTATTAACACTTTTAGCATTTTGAGGGCAAACTGATAAGCAGTGACCACACAAAATACATTCATCTTGCATAATTTCTGCCTGTTCATTTTTAAATGCAATGGCATTGACTGGACAGCTTCGTATGCACTTATAACAGTTCTTGCAATTTGCTTCTTTAAATTGAATTATGTTCATAAAGTCGCCCCCACTAGCTAATTAGCATTCGTCTGTAAAATTTCTCTATAAAAAATACAAGTCATTTACTATTTGTCTAATAGTACGATACATAAAGTCTATTTTGTATATTTTCAAGACTATATCGTTTCTGTGTTTCAAGCCGTAATTGACATCTGTAATAATTAATTATTATAGAGCGTTTAAAACTTCTTTAATAACCTTCTCATTAAAAAAACTTTCAGCATTGACAATAGCTACATCACCGTAAAAAGTCTCTCCTATTTTTACACATACTCCAGTTGTACAATGCCCCATGCAAAATGAAGCCTTTAATTCCACTTTATTTTCTAGATGGTTGTCCTTAATTAGTTTTTGAAAGCACGTGATAATCTGATAAGATCCTTTGAGATGGCATGAACTACCTACACATATATAAATATCAAACACAGCTTGCACCACCCATCAATTAGTTTGTTAAATATATAACAATAATAATTTTAGCGCATTGTTAATTATTTGTCAATAAAATAATTGTCCAACTATCTACGCCAAATAGTTTGGACAATTATTATTCAGCCATTGACAAACCCTGCAAGGTTCATAAAATAATTAGCCATGCCTATGGAGAATCTCTCTTTTGCTTTGCAGTATTCCCTCGTACAATGATGTAATTGCAGGATTATCTTCAGAGCGCTTTATTGGTGATTCATTATCTACCTTGTATATTCCCTTTGCCCTCTTCCTTCTTACATCACTATTTTGAGGAATGGGTTGACCTGCACCACCAATACATCCACCCGGGCAAGCCATAACCTCAATAAAATCGAATTTCTCCTGACCGCTTACTATTTTTTTTATCAAACCCTCTGCATTTTTTAGTCCGTGTACAACCCCTATTCTAATTTGCCTGCCGTCTATTTCAACCGTTGCCTCTTTTACTCCATCCATTCCCCTTATTCCAGTATAGGAAATACCCTTAAGTGTTGATGCTGTTCTCTCCTTGTAATAATATCTCAATACAGCTTCCGATACTCCACCACTTACGCCAAATATCACTCCGGCACCACTGGTAAATCCAAAAGGCATGTCGAGAGCCTCTTCCTCTAGTTCATTAAAAACAATGCCATTTTCTTGAATCATAATTGCAAGCTCCTGCGTGGTTATTACTATATCAACATCCCTAATACTGTTTCTTGTATTTTCAGGTCTTGCCGCTTCAAATTTCTTTGCTGTACATGGCATTATTGCAATTACTACATTTTCCTTTTCATCATCTTTGCGCAGCTTTTTAAACTGTTCTTTAATGACAGCTCCAAACATCTGCTGAGGCGAACGGCAACTTGAAACATTATCCATTAACTCCGGATGCTTTTGCTCTGCATATTTGAACCAAGCCGGGCAGCAGGAGCTAAATAGAGGCATTTTGAATTTTCTCTGCTGAACTCTGTCCATAAGCTCCTCTGCTTCTTCAATTACAGTTAAATCTGCCCCTATAGCAGTATCAAAAATCTGATCAAACCCCAATTTTCTAAGTGCAGCAACAATTTTGCCCATGGAAATGGCACCGGGCTCAAGTCCAAATTCCTCACCTATTGCCACTCTTACAGCAGGCGCAATTTGAGCAATCACACGCTTATTCTTGTTTTGTAATGCTTCATAAGCCTTTTCTGTATCCTTCTTTATCAACAATGCGCCAGTTGGACAAACTACCCTGCACTGACCACAATTAATACAGTCAACCTCATGTAAAGCTTTATTAAAAGCAGTTGTAACCTGAAGCTTTGAACCCCTGTATGCAAAATCAAGAACACCCACACCCTGTATTTCCTGACATGCTCTAACACAGTCACCGCATAGTATACACTTGTTTGGATTTCTTACAATTGATGGGCCTAAATCATCTATAGGCGCTAGCTTCTTTTCCTGTCCAAACCTAATTTTTCTTACTCCAACCTTTAAAGCTATCTCCTGTAATTTACACCTTCCACTTTTCTCACAGGTTGTACAATCTCTGTCATGGTTTGCTAGAAGCAGCTCTATTATCATTTTTCTGTGCTTTTTCAGTTTATCAGTATTTGTCCATATTTCCATACCATCTTTAGGAGGGGTCGAACAGGAAGTCATTGTACTTCCCCATTTATCCTCAATCATACACATTCTACATGCACCATAAACACTTAATTCAGAATGATAGCAGAAGGTTGGAAGCTCTATGCCAGCTTTTCTGATTACCGCTAGAATATTTTTTTCATCACTAAACTCTATTCTTTGACCGTCAATTATCATACTTCCCATATTTATACCTCCTTTATAGCATTAAATGGACATGCATCTAAACAAGCACCACATTTAATACATTTTGCTTTGATTATTGAAAATGGCTCTTTAACTTTTCCTTGTATGGCATTCACTGGACATACTCTGGCACACTTACTACAGCCTTTACACTTGTCACTGTCAATCACTATTGTTGCTAATGCCTTACATGTAAGAGTTCTGCACTTTTTGTCCACTACATGCTCAATATATTCATTTCTAAAATATTTCAAAGTGCTTACTACTGGGCTAGCTGCTGATTTACCCAAACCACATAAAGCAGTATTACTGATGGTATCTGCGAGCTCTTCAAGCAAATCAAGATCCTCAAGAGTTCCCTTTCCATTTACAATATTCTCTAATAGCTCAAGCATCCTCTTTGTTCCTTCCCTGCAAGGAACGCATTTCCCACAAGATTCATTTTGCGTAAAATTCATAAAGAACCTTGCAACTTCAACCATGCAAGTATCTTCATCCATTACAACCAGTCCGCCTGAGCCTATCATTGCTCCCACTTTTTTAAGCGAATCAAAATCAAGAGGCAAATCCAAATGCTCCTCAGTTAAACAGCCACCTGAAGGGCCACCTATCTGAACAGCTTTGAACTTCTTATTATTTTGAATTCCTCCGCCTATATCAAATATTACTTCTCTAAGTGTTGTTCCCATAGGGACTTCTATTAGTCCTGTATTGTTAACATTACCCGTAATTGCAAAAGCTTTTGTTCCAGGACTATTCTCAGTTCCAATATTCTTGTACCATTCACTGCCATTTGTTATTATAATAGGAACATTGGCAAAGGTTTCAACGTTATTTAAGACTGTTGGCTTTGCCCATAAGCCTTGCTCAACAGTTCTAGGAGGTTTTACTCTTGGCATACCCCTTTCACCTTCAATTGAAGCAGTTAATGCACTTCCCTCACCACACACAAAAGCTCCCGCGCCCTTGTTAATATTAATATCAAATGAAAATCCAGAATTGAGTATATTATCGCCTAACATACCATGTTTTCTAGCACTTTCAATTGCAATTCGGAGTCTTTCAACAGCAAGTGGATACTCTGCCCTTACATAAATATATCCCGCTTCACTTTTAGTGGCATATCCTGCAATAATCATGCCTTCAATAACACCATGGGGATCGCCCTCCATAATACTTCTATCCATGAAAGCCCCTGGATCTCCTTCATCTCCATTGCATACTACATATTTTACTTCACTGTCTTGCTTTAACACCTGTGCCCACTTCTTTCCAGCAGGATAACCTCCGCCGCCTCTTCCTCTAAGATTTGAATCAATAATTGACTGACAAACCTCTTCTGGTTCCATTTCAAATAACACCTTACTTAGAGCTTCATATCCACCTTTTGCCACATATTCAGTAAAGGATTCCGCATTGATGCTTCCGCAGTTTTTTAAAACCATTCTTGTTTGCTTATGATAAAAGGGTATATCCTCTTGTGCTTTGTAAATATGATTATCTTTTCTATATAAAAGCCTTTCTACAGGCTCATTCTTCATTAAGGTTTTTTCAACAATTTCTTCACAATCCTCTAACTGAACTTTTAAATATAAATAATTTTCTGGTTCAATTCTTACCAAAGGACCCATTTCACAAAAACCATGACATCCACTTTTTTTAACTCCAATACCTTCTTTTTCGTGGTCAAGTTCCAAATCTACTAAAAGCCCTTTTTCTCTGATTAATGTACCTAGTTTCTCAAAAATTTCTAGCGCTCCTCCAGCAACACATCCTGTACCAGCACAAACTAAAACCTTCTTTTTTTGTCTGTCTAAAGCCTGCTTTGATTTCTCAGAAAAGTTTTTTAACTCATCTAAACATCTTATTTTCATTATTCTTCACCCCTTAATGCTCTAATAGTTTCTATAGTTGACTCAGGCGTCATCTTTGAGTACACCTTATCGTTTATTGTTATAACTGGAGCAAGTCCACAGGCACCTAAACAGGATACTGTTTCAACTGTGAAAAGCATATCATCTGTGGTATGTTTGCTATCACTCAATCTTAATTCTTTTCGAAGCGCATTTAAAATAGGAATTGATTTTCTAACATGACAGGCAGTACCATCACAAATCTTGATAATGTATTTACCTTTTGGAATTAATGAGAAATTCTCATAAAAGGTTGCAACACTAAATATTTTCGATAAATTAACTTCAAGCTTTTCTGCAACATACTTTAATTTATCTTCGGGTAAATATTTATACTCATTCTGAATTTCTTGCAAAATTGCAATTAGATAAGACTTGTTATTATCATATTTATCCAAAATACTATCAATAACATCACATACAATAACATCACATACTTTTAACTCCTCCATTAACCCTGCCTCCTTAAACATTTATATTACTAGTTAACATTATGAAAACATATAAACGGTGAAAAGCGTTCAAATATATACTTTTTAAACGTTAATCTCAAATTGCTGTGCTGTATAAATTTATAAAAACTCATATAGCAAATCTATCTAATAGTGTCTTTGATAAAACATTGTTATTTTTTTATCAATCCAATTTTAACGCCTGTACTTTTAACTATCAATGAATAAATAACTATCCTATTTCAAGAAAATAATTATAGATAAGGTTTACTAAATCTGAAGGGCAAAAGAAAAAGCAAAAGGATTCCATCACAAATTAAGTGATTATCCCTTTGCTTTATTATGGCTTAAAACTATTGTCAATTTCATCAACTGTGTATACTTAAAGCAACTAATATTTAACAAATATAATTCTATTTTGTATAAATTCTGAAGTATGAATTTAATATATAAATAAGCTAAAAATTCAAACCTATAAATTTTTATATAAATATTACTTTAATATTCAGAGCCCCATTCACTAGTCTCTTTTAGTCTACTAATTATTGGCAAATGCTGAGTACATTTTCTTTCACATAACCCACAGCTAATACACTCATTTGCCTGCTCGTATTTAATACCCCAATGGTACTTTAAATAATCAAAAACCTCTTTTTTGTCACCTAGAATATAATTATTGTATGAGAGCATGAACTTAGAAACTGGTATTCCCTTTGGGCAATACTCACAATATCGACAGCCTGTGCAGAGTTTATCCATAGAGTTAAACAATCTATTTTCAATATCTTTTAACTTGTTTTCATCCAGCTTCACTAGATTGTCTCCAATACTACAATTTTGAATTACTTCTTCCATACTTCCCATACCACACAAAACAGTTGTTATTTCGTCATGTGAAGCATTAAACTTAATTGCCGCATCAACTACTGTCTTATCATTGGCTCCTCTGATAAAGTCAAAATAATCCGCCTTTTGAGGTATTAAGCCCCCTCCAAGTGGGTTCATTGTAGCAATACCTAAACCTTTTTCGTAAGCTGCTTTTAAACCCTTTTGCCTAAAAGGAAAGTTAATAATATTATAGCCAACTGTCATCCCCTCAAAACAATCCTCATTTACAATTGTCTCAATTTCATCACCACTACAGTGGGTTGAGAAGGTTATATGCTCAATTAGGCCTTCTTCCTTTGCCTTAAGCGCAGTCTCATATGCTCCGCCTTTAACCATTCTGCTTCTATAGTCGTCAATATCCAAAATACACCATATATGAAAGAAATTTATTTTTTCTAGATTCATTCTCTTTAGTGAAGTTTCCAGAGTTTTGCGCAGCTTTGAACCATCCCTTTCACTACATTTTGTTGAAACATAAAATTGATTCTTCATCATTTTAAAAGCATGAGCCATAATCTTTTCACTATGATCATCACAATATCCTGGAGCTGTGTCAAAATAATTAACCCCAAGTTCATTTGCTTTAACAACAATCTCAGCACACTTATCGTAGTCATATTCTTCATTTACTTTCGGAAATCTCATGCCACCAAAACCAATTACAGATATATCTTTTCCTGTTTTTCCATACTTTTTGTAAATCATGTGCCCTCCACTTTGCTATAATATTTTTTAACTATATATTGTACTTTAAATAAATTGTATATTATTATATCGTAAATAATTCAATCAAGGTTTAACATATCTCCATTATGTCTTAACCAATCTCTATAATTTTTATACTGTGGTGAGAAAACACTAACAAGTTTCCAAAACTCCTCAGAATGATTCATGGCAATCATATGGCATAATTCATGAACAATCACATAATCAAGTACTTCTAAAGATGCCATTATGAGTTTCCAATTCAAATTAATATTACCTTTACTGCTACAGCTACCCCATCTAGTCTTCTGCTCTCTAATAGTCACCTTTTTGGGGAGAACTCCTATCTTTGCTGAATAAAAATTAATTCTTTCTGAAGCTATATACTTGAATTGTTCTATATACCATTGCCTTAATGTTTTTTTTATACTATCAGAATCAAAACTAATGGGGGAATCAATTACTATACTCTTACCCTCAAGCTTAACAGTTGCCTTTTTACAACTACTATTTCTATAAATTTTTAGTTCAAATACTTTTCCCAAATATAAAAATGCTTCACCATTATGAAAAGTTTTGGGTCTATTAGCTTCTGCTGCTCCACTCTCTAACTCCATAAGCTTTTTTTGAAGCCACGAGGATTTTTTGTGTAAAAGTTCATTAATGTAGCTTTCAGAAACCCTATATGGGCTGGTCACCTTAACTAATCCATTTTTATCTATAGTTATACCTATTGTTTTTCTGTCGCTTCTAGTTAATATATACTTTAGCTCTTTATCTCCAACTTGAATATTTAAAAGCTTCTGGTTTTTATGAATATCTCTTTCCACTTAAGATAACCCCCACACGTGCTATGCCTATAAAATTATTAAAGCGCTAAACTACTAAAAGCGTAATTATTTTTGAAGACTTTATTGCCATTGTCCCCAAATCTCTGGTTTATAGCCAACAGTAGCCATTTTCCCATTTCTTACAATTGGTGCATTGAACAGTTTTGGATTTTTTAAAAGAACTTCCTCAGCCACTTTTCCAACTCCTAAATTCTTCATGTTTAGTCTTTCATAGTCCTTACAGTTTACATTTATTAATTCTCTAATTCCCACAGAAGCTTTTACACTTTCGTATTCACCTTTACTGAGACCATATTTATACAAATCAGTATATTGGTAGCTTATCTTTCTCTCTTTAAAATATCTTTCAGCTTTTTGTGTTTCAAAACCTTTTGCTCCATAAATTTGAATATTCATACCTTTGACCTTTCAATTACTATTTTGATAGTAGAGTATTATCTGTTATAAGCTGATAAATTCAAAACTACTATATGCAGTCTTGAATTATATTTATTTTTCCTTTCACAGTACAAGCTTTTGTTCAATTTTCTTTGTATGAATACTGAATGTAGGCGGCGGTAAATTAACTATGATGAACAAATACTAATTCAACAGATATCTTTGGAGTACCCTATCTAGCTAATTTTGTACAGAATAATACCAGAAAACTTGTACTATAAATTTAACCCGCGAGGGTCATAAAATAATTAGCACAACGCGATAAGTTAATATTAGTAATTGTATCCTAATAAGTACTTATGGATTAATGCCTTCTCATCTTTTAATACCTGATAAATTTTATTTTTTGTAATGTATAGATTACTTCTTTCCTTGTTTATAATTTGAATTCCATACTCATTCCTGTTAAAGCTTTTAGTTTTTCTTACCACTTCAACTTCAAATTTTAAAATATTACTACTTAAAAATATGCTAACCTCCAAATTATTACCAACTTCATAATTGCCTTTTGAATAAATACGCATACCTGAGTAGCTAATATCTATTATACACGCATCCTCCCAATTGCTTGTTCCTGTAAGCTTTACATCTGCAAGTAAAGATGCAGGATACCTGAAAAATTCCCGCCTTTTAAATTCCGTCGAATCAGCTTTAATCCTTTTCGAAAATATAAGACAGTTATCATTATTTAGGGTAATAGCAATAACTCTTCCCCCATAAAGCTGCAATTCACCATCATATCCAAGCATTGCCAATATAACAGGGTCACCCTTAATAAAGCTAATATCTTTATTCTTGATATTATCAAATCTTATAGTTATTAATTTGTTAATATCTCCGCTTACTACTGTACAACTCACGGGCTTCAATTTAGCATAATGCTTTAGCACTAAGTTCATTTTACATCCCATCCTTCAAGTATTTATTTCTAATACTTGTATGTAATATAATTCATCAGAAATTGTTGATGCATGTGAATTGTTAAAATACATATTATAAAACAAAACTTAGTTTTTTTGTTGTTTGTCCAATATTTTAATTCTGAATACTCCAAGGAAAGCTTATTAAATACCATTATAATTTAAAAGCTAAGCTAGATAAATGTCTTAACATTATATCTTTTTCATTTTGTATTATTGTAGCTACCTGACTTTGTGCGGAATACATAGCATTCTTATCTCTATGTAATATTTGTAATCCGTATTCATTTCTACCAAAATATTTTGTTTTTCTCAATACTACTGCCTCAAACGTGATAACATTACTACTAAAATATAAATTTATATCTATCGTACTATCTATTTCAAAATCTCCAGTAGAATAAATACACATACCTGCATAACTAATATCCTTTATACATGCAGCTTCTCTCTTACTAGAGCCAACTATCTTTATGTCAGCAAGTAATGAAGTTGGATACCTATCAAATTCTCTTTTTTCTCTTATAAATGGTTCTACTTCATTAGAGCATATTATGTAGCTATTCTCTTTCGGCATAGCTGCAACCACACTTCCGCCATTAATATCAAGGTTTTCATGTTGTGATAATAATCCTATTAAAACAGGATCTCCTTTTAAAAAGTCTGCCTCTCTGCTCTCATTTTCACCAAATCTCACAGTAAATAATTTTCTTACATCCCCACTTAATACTGTACAGTTAATTGGTTTAAGTTTACTATAATGTCTTAATACTAAATTTAAATTCTGCATATATCCTCCAATATTTGCTACGTAGATTAGTATGTATAAATTTTTCTAATAATTGCTGCGATTGATATTGTGAATTATTTTGTTTAATTGTTTCAAGGAATAAGAAAAGCCATTATAGATTTCTAGTATTCTTTTTTATGATATCACCCTCTATTATAGTTATATATTTGATTTTGCATTTATGAGCTGTCTATAGATTAAATTTCTTTCATTTTGCACTAAATTAGTTAGCTGAGACTGAGTGGAAAGCATAGAATTTTTATCCCTATGCATAATTTGAATACCGTACTCATTTCTTCCAAAATTTATTTTTTTTCGTATAATAACTCCGTCAAATATTACTACATTATTACTTAAATATATGCTTATGTCAACTTTATCATCTATATTAAAATTTCCTGGTGAATAAACACCCATACCTAAATAGCTAAAATCCTTTATGTATAGACTTTCTCTATCGCCTGAATCTTCACATTTTATTTGCCCAATTAATGATGTAGGAAATCGTTCATATTGTCTTTTTTCAAGTTCCTTTGAAATATTCAAGAGATCATTTTTACATAAAATATATCTGTGATTTTGCTTATTAACACCTATTACACTTCCTCCAGCAATGTTCAAAGAATCATCTGTATTTAATGTACCTATTAATACAGGGTCCCCTTTAATTACTTCTAACCCCTTACATTCATTATCAATAATTTCTACTGTAAATAGATTATCTTCATCACCGCTTACTACTTTACAATTTATAGGCTTTAGTTTATTATAATGCCTTAACACTAAGTCAACCTTTTTCATTCTGTCCTCCCCATGTAGTCAAGTGTTAAATAATAAAGTCAATTCCTATCGGCTGAAATATCCGATGCTATTGGACGATAGTTTGGGTTTGAGGCTACTTC
>JAEWZA010000046.1 GCA_023395575.1 Bacillota bacterium | reverse complement strand
GTATAAGAATGAGCTCGGTTTTATAACCGGGCTTTTTCTGTACGTGCGTCTAGCGAAGCAGGAGGGCACCTGTTAGAAATTTTTGCATGCATTTGAAATAGGTTGCCCTCTTTAAACATAGAAATTTATATGTTTCTAGAGCGATTTTTAAAATACACATTACAGTTGTATAATAACGGTTATTTATCAACTTGCTTTGTAAGTTAGGTTATTGTATAAATATAACTTTATGAGATATAATTATATTAGTAATTATAGGAGACAAAAAATGGCTACAGAAATAGAGAAAAAGTTTCTTGTTATAAATGATAAATACAAAAGTTCAAGTAATAAAGCTTTATTTAAACAGGGATATTTAAGTGTTGATTTTGAAAGAACAGTTAGGGTCAGAAGTTTCAACGGAAAAGGCTTTTTGACAGTAAAAGGGAAAACCAAGTCTTGCAGTAGAGAAGAGTATGAATATAGCATTCCTATGCAGGATGCTGAAAGAATGCTTGACAAACTATGTATTCAACCTATTATAGAAAAGTTCAGATATTTCTTGACATATGAAGGCTGTAAGTGGGTTGTTGATGAATTTTTAGGCGTAAATGAAGGGCTTGTTACAGCTGAGATTGAGTTGGATAACGAGCATCAGACTTTTGCAAAACCTGACTGGGTAGGAAATGAAATAACATTTGATGTTAGATATTTTAATTCAAATCTTGTAGAAAATCCTTTTAAAAGCTGGTAAAAATAATTACTCATAGTGAGGTGCAAAGAATGGACTGTAGAGATAACTGTGGTGCTTGTTGTATTTCACCATCAATATCATCAGCTATTCCCGGAATGCCAAATGGTAAGCCTGCTGGAGTTAGATGTATTCAGCTTACTGATCAAAATAGATGTAAGCTTTTTGGTAAAGCTGAAAGACCAAAAGTCTGTGCAGCTTTAATGCCATCTGAAGAAATGTGTGGGCATTCTCAAAGTGAGGCTATAGCGTATTTGGACATGCTAGAAGAGCAAACTAGCTCGAAAAAGTAATTGGTGTAACTAGAGTGATATATAGAGCTTAAAAGTTCATGTGTGGATTTTTACACATGTGCAGCGAATATAACACGGTGTTTTTAATAAGTAAGCAATTAGTTGCATTTTGACGGTGTAGGGACGTATAGTTCAAAAACATTTGTGCAAACATTTTTAGAGTAGGGAGATATTCCTAAATTAAACTTAGTGATAAAAGCACGGGACATATAGTTTTACTAAATTATTTGTACATTAAGAGATGTAGGAGGTAGGATGGATAAAATTTTAGTATTTATGTATGATGATATGGCTGATTTTGAAGTGGTTTATGCCACTCATTTGCTTGGGCATGAGCTGTCAAAGAAAATAGTAACTTGTGCATATGACAGAAAGCCTGTAAAAAGCAAGGGCGGAATGGTATATATGCCGGAGATAACTGTAGCAGAAGCAGTTTCAGATGATTATGCTGGATTTATTATTCCAGGAGGATGGAATCCTGTTGTAAAAGAGGAAATGCTCGCACTAATAAATGAATTTTATAGTAGTGGAAAGCTACTTGCAGCAATTTGTGCAGGACCTAGATATTTTGCAAAGGCAGGTATACTAAAAAATGTTAAGTATACCACATCAATTGTGGAATGGACTCAGGCAAGAAGGGAAGCTTTTGGCAATGAAGATGATCCATTTCCTAGAGAAAATTTTGTTAATACAAGGGTAGTACGAGACAAAAATGTAATTACTTCTAAAGGGATTTCATTTGTGGATTTTGCTATTGAAATTGCCGATTATTTTGGCATGTTTAAGGACGAATTTGATAAGCAGGAGTTCTTTAAAACCATAACCTGCTATAACAAATAGTTTATTTTTGTTTTCTTGGAGGATAAGGTTAATGTGCAAAACAGTATTGATTACTGGGGCATCAAAAGGAATAGGCTATGAAACTGCAAAATTATTTGCCCAAAAGGGATATAATGTAGCTGTAAACTATAATAGCAGCAAAGAAGCAGCATTTGGTTTGGTTAATGATTTGCTGGAGAAGAATTGCAGTGTAATGGCTGTACAAGCTGATGTGAGCTGCAAAGAACAGGTTGATAGCATGATAAATTCTGTAAACAAACAATTTGGAGAAATTGATATATTAGTTAATAATGCAGGTATTGCAAAACAGAGACTTTTTACAGATATCTCAACACAAGAATGGGATAATATGTTTGATATAAATGTTAAAGGGATGTTCTTATGCTGTCAAGGTGTTTTGCCTGCTATGATAAGAAATAAATCTGGCAAAATAATCAATATTTCATCCATTTGGGGAATAACCGGAGCATCCTGTGAAGTTCTATATTCTGCAACAAAAGCGGCTGTTATTGGATTAACAAAGGCATTAGCCAAGGAGCTAGGGCCTTCTGGTATACAGGTGAATTGTGTGGCACCGGGTGTTATTGATACTGATATGAATTCAGATTTGGATAAGGCCACATTTGAGGATTTAAAAGAACAAACACCTCTTGGAACAATAGGGAAATGTATTGACGTTGCTGAGACAATTGCTTTTTTGGCTCAAGAGAAGGCAAATTTTATTACTGGACAGGTTATTAGTCCTAATGGTGGATTTTTAATTTAACGAAATTTTACTACAATGGAGAAAGTTATTTTTGAATCTAAACATTATAAATTTTACATAGGAAAATTTCAGTAATAAATAGCTTGTGTTTCTGACATGATAAGTAGTATACTAAGCTAGTGCTATTATTAATTAATAATTAAGGTGGTGAATTCAAGTGGGCGCAGACCCGTATCATAGTAGTTATTATCATAATTATATAATTTTTGGGAGGGCTATGTGCAGCTTGGCTTCAAAACTGCTACAAGTATAGAAGTATGTCCTTCCAATGAATGGAGGACTTTTTATGTTGTCATTATCTTTTTTTCAAGACAAAAAACAAACGCTGCAAATAGAAAAAGCTGTAACAGACATAAAGCAAATTACTTTCAATGGTCTTACATGGATTGATATTACTAAGCCCACCAAAAAAGAAATTGATATGCTGGAAGAGAAATATGAATTCCATGAATTGCCGTTAGAGGATTGCTTAACAGAGCATCAGCGTTCAAAGGTTGATGAATATGATGATTATTGTTTTATAGTAATGCACTTTCCAAGATATCGTAAAGATACTATGAGACTTGATTCGGAAGAGATAGATATTTTTTTGGGTCACAATTATTTAATAACATTACATGAAGGAGAGCTAAAGCCTTTAGTTGCATTCTCTAACATGTGTAATTCCAAGCAAGAGGCAAGAGAGAATTTTATGGCTGAGGGTTCAGCACTTTTGCTATATGAGATAATAAAGAGACTTTTTGACTACTGCTTTCCAATGTTGGACAAGATTGGTAATATGCTAGATGCATTGAACAAAAAGATATTCAGAGAGCAAAAAAGAGTTATGCTTGAAGAAATATCAATTGCAAAAATGCAGATAATTAATTACAGAAGGGTACTTAAGCCGCTTAGGCCTGTTATACTTATATTGGAAAAGGCAATTAGGAGATACCTTCCCGAAGATATGGAAATGTACTTTGACGATATTACAGATAAAGCTGAAAAAATATGGGATATGCTAGAAAACTATAAAGAAGTAGTGGAGGCCATAGATGCAACCTATGAGTCATTGACTTCTCATAGAATGAATAATTTAATGAGAACATTTACAACTTTACAGGTTATAGTTTTCCCAATGACCTTAGTGAGTGGATTATTTTCTATGAACGTTGAAGGAATCCCATTAGCTAAATTTAGTTTTGCATTCTGGATAGTTTTTGGAATGATATTTTTACCAATGGCTATAATTGGTTTATTGATGGTTATAAAACGTAATAAGTGGTTTTAGCTACGTTTATTTCAGTTTTAGACATTGAACAAAATACGCAATACAGAATTTTATACCAGTGTGTTTTCTCAATATGGATATGGTGTAAATATAAAATTTTACTTTGATATAATTAGTGGATTTATAAATGAGGGAGGTTCTGCATAATGAACGATACTTCAAAAATTAGGAATTTTTTTGAATATCTTCCGGAGTGTATTAAGTTCCATAAATTGAGAAATGAAGGTTTAGTAAGGACTATATTTTTGCTGATTCTTTTTTTTCAAATTGCGGGCAGCTTTGTACAGTACAAGCTTTTGAAATTAATATCTTTAGATGATATAGAATTGCTATCTTCTTTTTTGAATACAGGTATGGTTTCTGCAGATACAGAAGCAATATTTCCTTCTGATCAAGCTGTTTATATATTAGTTGCTATATTAGCAACACTATTAATAGTAAAATTGATTTCAAACTTATTTCTTTCTGTATATATGTATGCATATATTAGTGAAATCAAAGGAAAGAAGTTAAAAGTTTCAGAGAGCTTTAAAGGAGCATTTAAGAATATAGGTCGTCTTATTGCCTATAATATTATATTTGGATTATTGGTAGCTATTGGAACAATGTTTTTCTTTATTCCAGGTATAATAGCATACATAATTTTTGTTTTTGGGTATTGTTATATTTTGGATATTAAATTAACAGTCCCAGATGCTATAACAGCATGCTCAGAGATAACTAAAGGCAAGAAACCTCAGATACTAAGTGTATTTGCTGGATTTTTCCTGATTTTTGAGTTGCCAATGCTTTTGATATTCACAGGAAGTTCTTTTGGAACTGCATGTTTAGCTGCTTTTTTCAGCACTATTGTTAGTTTGATTTTACAAAGACTAATAACCCAAGTTTACATGGATTTGGAGTATAAGGAAGAACGAAAGAACAAGACTATTTCGCAAATATAATCTTAACAATAGTTTTTTATCTGTATTGACAACATACAGGATTCTTGTATATTATAAATAAGTGTGTTACTCTTGATTGAGTAACTGAATGGTCGTTTAGCTCAGTTGGTCAGAGTACTACCTTGACATGGTAGGGGTCACTGGTTCGAGCCCAGTAACGACCACCAATTTCAAAACTGCTTAAGGCAGTTTTTTTCTTTGCATTTATTCAAAATCTACTTTAACCCATGCAATAAATTTACCTTAAACCATATACCTGTATCTTATATAAATAGCTAGAGAACCAGTGAAGAAGTTCTAAAGAACAAATTAAGGTACTGGTTTACTGGTGCTCGCGTACCAGTAAAAGTGATAAGTAGTTTACCTGCAAACACAGTTCAAAATAAACTAGCGCAACGAGTTGATATATGGCAATTCTATCTAGCCTATTTTAACTTGTGTGTTTGTATTTAGAATATTTGAAGTAAAGTGTAATACATTGTATACTAATATGCGTACATTATAATAATGTAAAATAGAGAGGCGGTAGAAAGTATGGCATTTCTCAGTATATTTAGTTTGGTTTATATTATATTAATTATAGGATTATTTGGTGTTGGGATTTATGGATTCATTTTATTTGTAAAACTTGCTACTAGAGGTATTAGAGCACTTGATATTTACATAGATGAAAAGACCAATAATAGATTTTAGGTTATTATACTAATATTTTTCACTGCTAAAATTTAATTTTGTAACTAAATTCTCAATATAAAACATATTATTATTAAAGACAAGATTTTTGTTG
>JAEWZA010000510.1 GCA_023395575.1 Bacillota bacterium | reverse complement strand
CAACCATCTTTGTCTGATTTTTCAAGTTCTTTAGCTCATCAAATTGCAAAAGGCTTAAATGATGGTGGATATGAAGTTACATTAAATAATCCTGGAAAACATTTATCAGATGATATTTCACAGTATTCTGTAGTAGTATTTGGCTCACCTGTATATGGAGGAAAGATATCTAATGTATTAACAGATTACATGGCTAGAGTTAAAGATTATTCATCTTCAAAAGTAGTTATATATTCTGCAGGAAAAAATGCAAATATACTTACAGAATTAGATGTTATGGAAGGCTTTGCAAAGAATACCAAAGCGTACAAGAAAGTTAAGTTGCTGTCTAATGATAAAGAAAAAAGCCAAAAAACAGCTTATGAATTAGGCAAAGAATTATCTAAGGAATAAATATTATGCCTAAATATATAAAGCAGATTCCTAACATGATAACACTACTACGTGTAGTGTTATCATGTTTAATAAATATCTATATTTGTTATAACTTTGGGAAGATATTAATTCCTGTAGTTGTTACATTGGTTATATTTTTAACCGACTTCATTGATGGAAAAATAGCAAGGCATATGAACATTACAACTAGATTTGGAGGGATATTTGATACAATAACCGATTTGTTTTACATTATAATTACATATTATGTTTTATACTTGTATCAAGTACTGCCATTGTGGTTTTTATTTGTGATATTTTTTAAGTTTGCAGAATTTATTATAACATCTGCTATACTAAACAAAAGCAAAAAAAGCGGAAGTTCTTTAGTGTTTGACTATGTTGGTAGGCTTGCAGCAGTGAACTTTTACGTTATTCCTATTTTTTCTTATGTAACATACCATATTAATAGTAGTATATTTAGCCATATTAATATATTACTTTATATTGTAGTTACATTAGTCTTTATTTCAACAACATATAGAATTTATTGCTGTACAAAGTCAGTTAAGCTTCCTCAGAAAGAGAGCAATCTGAATTTTTAACGAGGCAAGAAAATTTGCTCCAACTTCTATAAGTGGTGCGGTTACATATAAAGTAAATTAAATTTTAAACCTAAAAAACGCTATTCTAGTGAATTATAGAATTAGCGATTTTTTTTGTGTTTAATTGAGAAAAACAACTCAACTAATTGATTGTGCTGCGTAATAATGATATAATTTATCATAATTTG
This sequence comes from Bacillota bacterium, assembly GCA_023395575.1. Classification (GTDB taxonomy): domain Bacteria; phylum Bacillota; class Clostridia; order Acetivibrionales; family DSM-1351; genus Ruminiclostridium. Next base: position 1,678 of record JAEWZA010000510.1, on the reverse strand, counting down.
GCAATTCTTTTAAAATACGTGACTTTTGCAAAAGGGTTATATACAAAATAATAAAAAAAACAGGAAAAATGCAAAATTATATCATAATATCAACTTGGAGGTAATATAATGAAATTAGTAAATAAAAGTAGGATTTCTTTAACATTATTTATTCTGATTTCAATTTTAATGACAGCATGTGCGTCGGAATTCAAAAATGAAAACAATATTAATCCTGTTTCTGTAACAATAATAGGAGAGGGCATAGATATATCAATTACTTCTGAGAATATTAAAACATATCCTGAAGTTTCAAGAACAACGTCTTCTACAAGCTCATCAGGTGAGGTCAAAAAACATTCTCTTAAAGGTGTACTTTTAAATGACATTTTGAAAGAAAAAAGTATATCTCAAAAGTACTATAAATCAATAAGAGCTATTGCAAGTGACAATTATGAAATAGACATTCCAAAGGATATTTTAAATAATAGAGAAGTTATAATTGCCTATGAAATAGATGGAGAACCTTTGAAAAACGAGCTGAGAATAGTAGTACCAGAAGAAAGATCAATGTATTGGGTAAAAAATTTATCACAACTCAAGCTTATTTCTGATACTGAAATAAAAAGAGAATTATCAGAAATGATATTTTTAGAAGGTTTGTGTAAAAAAGTATCAACAGAACTCATAGATTATTATGGAAATGAAGATAAGGCTATTAAGGTAAGTGAATTATTAAAACAGTTGGAAATAAATACAGATAAAGACATTACTTTTACAGCAACTGAAAATTTTAAAAGTGTTAAAAATTGGAAGACATTTCATTCGGGAAAGATAAAGATTACAGGAGAGGATGCTCCCTTATTTATTGTTCCAGAGTTACCAGTGGGGATGAGAGTTAAAAGTGTCAGTAGTATTCTTTTTGATAAATACATTATTATAAGTAAGATTGATAATTATGAAAAAAATAGTTTGAAAATTAATGATCTATTTATGAAATATGGATTTAAAGATAGTTCACAGTATATTATTGTCGATGAAGACGGCACAGAAAAACAATTCACGGGAGATGAAATAAAAGCAGCTACAGTGGGAATAGACAAGGTTTCTGATGATATTTCTCTCTTGATTAAGGAACAAGAATTCAAAAATATAGTAAAAATAAAAGCTCTATTAAACTAATTAAGAATATTTAACTAAAAAACAAAGGAGGATTACAAAATGAAAAGAATTAGTACTATTTTAACTGCTGTTTTGATTTTATTTTGCTTAACAGCATGTTCTCAAGCAACCAAAGAGGAAAAACTGCCTGATTTTAAGGTTGAAGTAACTGGAGCAGTAACATACCAGCTTACCAATGATGACTGCAGTGACCTTAAAATTGTTGAGAAAGAAATACTTTTAAAATCGAAAAAAGGGGAAGAAACAAACAAGTGGAAGGGTATACTGCTTAAGGATGTGCTAGATAAAGCAGGAGTTAAGGATTTTAAATCAATAAAGGTAGAAGCTAATGATGGATATTCAAAGGAGTATACTGCTGATTTGATTAACGACAAGGCGATTTTTGCTCTTTTTAAGGATGGAGAGACTCTAGGAGAAAATGGCCCTGTTGAGGTAGTTATTGACGGACAGTCGGGTAATAACTGGGTTAAGTGTGTTAGTAAGATTACTGTTAATTAAATTACGAAGTATTTGACTT
>JAEWZA010000476.1 GCA_023395575.1 Bacillota bacterium | reverse complement strand
ACCATGTGCTGCAAAGGTGACAAGTGTTAAATCTCCATATGAAAAACAACAATCAAATGTTGATGGTGTAATATCTATTAAAGATATATACATAAAGGTTCTTTCTACATTGAACAATGTAGATAATAGCAAAAAGTTGGCAGAGGCCGGAGCAGAAGGGATTGATTGGGCCAATTCAGGTGGTGAAAGCGGAGTATTAGGTACTGAAAAAGTTCTATCTGTTGATGGAATACACAATGTTATTAAAATCTTTGATGAAATTGAAGAAGACAGACTTCAGGATATTGATTTTGTTGAAGCACTTTCATGTACAGGAGGCTGCCTAGGTGGACCATTAACTTTGACTAATGTATTTATAGCAAAGACAACACAAAAGAAACATATGAATGAAGCTTCAAAAAAGAGTATTAATAGCACTTATAAAAAAAGCTATAAAGAGCTAGTATGGACATCAAATGTTGAATATAAGCCTGTTATGAAGCTAGACCAAAATGTTTCAAAGGCTATAGAAAAATTAGAAATGCTTGAAAAGCTTTTTCAGGAGTTGCCCGGCTTGGATTGTGGCGCATGCGGCTCTCCAAACTGCCGTGCACTTGCAGAAGACATTGTAAGGGGAATTGCAAATGAGACTGATTGTATATTTAAGCTGAGAGAAAGAATAAGGGGCTTGGCAGAAGAAATGGTGGAATTAGGGGGCAAGATGCCTCCGGTTATGGATAGGGACAAATAAGTTACTTGACTCGGCAAAAAAAACTTTGCTTATTTGTCCCCGAAAGTAGTTTCGCTAATATAAAATATGGTTCTGTTACTTGTATGCTTGTATCGACAAATAAGCATGGGTTACATGATTGATAATATAAGTCCAGTCAGTCAAATGTAGTTATGGAGGTCAAATGGATATTGATGAACTAATTACCTTAATAGATGGTAAGCTTTTAACTCAAAAGGTTGAAAATACTGTAAAAATAGAAAACGTTTATATTTGTGACTTACTTAGCTGGGTTATGTCTCATGCACAAAAAGGGGATGTATGGATTACTGTTTTAACAAATGTCAATGTGCCTGCAGTTGCTATGATGACTGATGTTGCATGTGTTATTATTCCAGAAGGAATAGATGTTGAAGAGCTAACTCTACGGAAAGCAAATGAAAATGAGATAACAATAATCAGTTCAAAGTACAGCGCTTTTGAAATATGTAAAAGAATAATAAAGTCAATGGCTTTTTAGATAATGGAGGTAAAAAGTGAACGTTGCATATGATTTACATATACATTCTGCATTATCTCCCTGTGCAGATAATGATATGACACCGAACAATATAGTCAATATGAGCATATTGAAGGGGTTGGATGTCATAGCTATAACTGATCATAACTCATGTGCAAACGTGCAGGCGGTTGTAAATTGTGCAAAAAATACTTCGTTACTTGTTATACCTGGTATAGAAATAGAGACTGCGGAGGAAATACATGTAATTTGCTTGTTTTCTGATACGAGAGGAGCAGCAGAAATGCAGAAGCTAGTCTACTCTAAACTACCCAAAATCAAAAACAAGGAAGAAATTTTTGGTGAGCAGCTCATTTTTGACGAGAAAGACGGTCTGATTTGCAAGGAGAATAGACTGCTTTTAACTGCAACAGATATAACTATTAATGAGGTTTTTGATATTGTTAATAATGAATTAAACGGAATTGCCATTCCGGCACATATTGATAGACAAGCCAATTCTATTATTTCAAGTTTTGGTACTATCCCGCAGGATATAGACGTCAAATGTGTAGAGATTAGTAATAAAGATACCGAGAGCACTATTAATTCAGATTATATTAAATTACAATGCACTAAAAGAATATATTCATCAGATGCACATTACTTATGGAATATTCATGAAAGAGAGTACTTTATAGAAGTTGAAAGCTTGACAATTGCAAATGTTATCAAGACATTAGGAGGTAGTAAGTAAAAGATTTATACTAGAAGTCTTTGCATATGTTTCCTAATGAAAGGGGCTTAAGAATGACATTAACTTATACTTTATCACTATTATTTTTTATAGCTTTTTCTGTATATATTTTTTTAGGACTATATATTTTGTTGCTTAATATGAAAAGTACAATAAACAGATTGTTTTTTATGGTTACCTTTTCATTATGTATATGGTCGTTTGCTTTTTCAATGTGTTATCTCACAATTGATTATGATACAGCAGTGAATTGGAGAATGTTTGCAGCTATCGGATGGACAACCATGTTCAGTTTTCTAATACATTTTATCATGTTGTTAACTGGTAAAAGTAAGTTATTAAAAAAAAGATGGGTTTACATATTAATTTATTTGCCAGCAGTGGTATTTGCTTTTGTTTTTTGCCTTTATTTTAGTTTCGCAAGACAGCAGTATAGCTTAGCTTATTCTGTCGTTGGTTGGATAACTATAGAAAAAAACAATATTTGGTCTCAAATATATAATGTTTACTATATATTTAACACTTTACTTGGCATATGTCTTCTAGGAAGTTGGGGTAAAAAATCAAAAGAAGCAGATAAGAAAAAGATGTCATTTTTGATGATCACCTCTTTTGCATTTTCAGTTTTATTAGGTACTTTAACCGAAACTATTGTTAATATATATACGTCTGTACAATGTCCGCAGTTGGCGCCACTTTTAGGTATTATACCTATTAGTGTTGTTTGCTATGTTACGAAAAAATATGGACTTTTAGTTTCTAAGGACACTTTTATAGCGGAACCAGGCAAAATATTGAATAAGGAAAATAAGGGAAAAATACATCAAATAATGTCTGTAAGCTTTTTTGTTGGAGCTCTGCTGAATTTTATATCCCAGTTTTATTTTAATAATAAAGAAATTTCTTCTATACTATACTTCTCTATTTTTTTGCTTAGTATGGGAATATTACTTCAAATAATTCGAAGATTGCCACTGAAGGAGGATATAAGGGGTTTGCTTTTTACGGTTACTATATCATTAACCGTTCCAATAATTACATTTGAGTACATCAGTACTGGAAGTACAACTGTTTGGGCAGCTCCCTTCCTTTTTGTGATGATTTGCGTTGTGTTTAATAAACGTCAATTATTATATGCTCTGGGCCTATCTGTTATTATAACACAATTTATAGTTTGGGTAAAAATACCAGTTGTTTAT
>JAEWZA010000467.1 GCA_023395575.1 Bacillota bacterium | reverse complement strand
CTGGTAATCCTACTCATTTTTATCCCCTAGAACTATTGATATTAGCAACTTTCGCTAATAATATTATATCACATTTTAACAGTTTTGGTAATAACTAACTAGAATAAATATTTACTCGTCGGAGCTGCTTCAGCCTATAATTTGAAGCTAAAACTTGTTGCAAATCGATAACAAAATTATCTTAATGCTCTGCTAAGGCTTCCTTAATAATTTTAATTAAAAACATATGGACATTCTACTACACTGTCAAAAATATATCATATCTGTGCAGATTTGTATTTGTGAACTTCTATGAAACGTTAAAAAAGTAAATTGGATATTAGATATATTTATTATTGTTTATTAGTATCACAATTAACTATTTAAGTACTATATAACTATTTTACCAGCTTTTATTAGAATAATAAAATGAAATAATGAGTAAAAATGAACTGTGTTAATAAATGTCATTCTTGAAGTATATTTTACTAGTGCTAAAATTAGGTCATAAAATTGAGTTGATACATATCAAGAATTATTCGCACTCTATTAATTTATAAAATAAACAAGGGAGGTTTAGTTTATATGGATAAAGCAAATGTTGTTGTATCAAAAGCTCAAACATATATTCCTAGAAAAAAGGGATTTATGTTTTACTTAAAAAGAGATAAATTTTTATATCTTCTTTTGATATTACCGGTAGCATACTTTGTTATATTTAAGTATCTGCCAATGTATGGAGTAGTAATTGCTTTTAAGGAATACAATATATTCTTACCAGTATGGGAAAGTCCTTGGATTGGGTTTGATGCTTTTAAAGAAGTTTTCAGAACCGATGATTTTTGGAGAGCATTGAGGAATACATTTATGCTCAATGGTCTGGATCTGGTTTTGGGATTTCCGGCACCTATAATTCTTGCAATAATTATTAATGAATTAAAATCAAAGTGGTTTAAGAGAGTTTCGCAGACTATGCTGTATCTTCCGCATTTCTTATCATGGGTAATAATAGGAGGAATGGTACTTCAAATATTCGCACCCAACTTTGGTTTGATAGATAACGTAGTTAAGTCATTAGGAATGGAATCAATACCTTTCTTGACAGAGAAGTGGCCGTGGGTAGCTACCTATACAGCAGTTGGAATATGGCAAAATGCTGGATGGGGTATGATAATATATCTTGCAGCTATTGCTGGTATAAACTCAGAATTATATGAGGCCGCAGAAGTTGATGGGGCAGGTAGATTAAGAAGAATATGGAATATTACTCTTCCTTGTATAAAGGGTACTATAATTATCTTATTTATACTTAACATAGGAAGAATCTCCATGATAAGCTTTGATCGCCCGTTTATTCTTGGAAATCCATCAGTCAAAGATTTTTCAGATGTAATTAGTACATATGTTTATAGAGTCGGTCTACAATCATCAAGATATAATATAGCTACAGCTGTTGGACTATTTCAGTCGCTTGTTGGGTTAGTATTTTTGACAGTTACAAACTATATAGCCAATAAAAGCGGTGAAGAAGGTATCTGGTAAAAGAAAGGGGGGTCTTTATGGGGTACAAAGTAAGTAATAAAATCTTTGATTTCTTTATTCTTCTAATAACTATTATTTCAGCTCTTTTATGCTTGTTGCCTTTAGTAAATGTATTAGCTACATCAATGAGTTCTACTTCGGCGATTCTGGCATCTAAGGTCTATTTTTTGCCAGTAGAAACTACATTTGAGTCGTATAAAGCTCTGTTAAAAGATAATTCTATGATATGGTCACTTGTATTTACAATCTTATTAACAGTAGGATACACTGTACTTGGTATGTTATTAACCATATGTGCTGCATATCCTCTTACTAAAAAAAGATTAAAGGGAAGAAATATCATTTTATTAATGATTATCTTTACAATGTATTTTAGTGGTGGACTAATTCCCGAATATATCCTTGCAAAAAATTTAAATATTATAAACACAGTATGGAGTTTGGTTCTTCCTGGAGCAATAAGTGCTTATAACTTGATTGTGTTAAAATCCTTTTTTACTTCGTTACCGGAGAGTCTAGAAGAATCGGCTATTCTTGATGGCTGTAATGATATAGGTGTCCTTTTCAGGATTGTATTGCCTTTATCTAAGCCAGTGCTTGCAACATTAAGCCTTTTCTATGCAGTAGGAAAATGGAATAGCTTTATGGATGCATTGTTTTACATAACAGATACTAAGCTATATCCTTTACAGTTGAAGCTATATCAGATTATTGTAAATAGTCAAGGAATTGATGCTTCAATAGGTGAGAATAATATGTCTCAAAATGTACTGCCTGAAAGTCTTGAAGCTGCCTGTGTTATTTTTGCCACAGTGCCAATTATTTTAGTATATCCATGGCTTCAAAAGTACTTCGTTACAGGTATAATGGTAGGTTCTGTAAAAGGATGATAATATAGTATAATACACTATAATATAGTATAATATTTTTGGCAGTATGCCAATTATTTATAAAAAAATAGAATTTTGGAGGAGATTTCGATGAAAAATGCAAGAATTAAAATTGCAAGTTGTGCACTTTTGCTTTCCATTGGATTGTCAACGTTAGTTGGCTGTGGTGGCGGTTCATCAGAACAATCAAATGCAAGTGGAAGTTCCCCAGATGCTGCTAAGAAAGCAGATCCTGTAGAACTCACAGTTGAAGTTTTTGACAGAGCAACACCTGGATATCAAGCAGATAATAACTTCCAAACAAAATGGATCCAGGATAAGTTTGGTACACCAAACAATATTAATATGAAATTTATTCCTATTCTGAGGACACAGGAAGTTGAAAAGCTGAACGTACTTATGGCTGCAAATCAGGCTCCTGATATCTGTTTTACTTACAATGACGGTGTAATATACAACTACGTTAAGAGTGGTGGTCTTACAGATTTAGGACCAATATTAGATGAAAATGGAACAAACCTGAAGAAATACCTTGGTGACGAATTGCTCAGCTATGGTAAGTTTGATGGAAAACAATTGGCAGTTCCTGCAAAAAGAGTTATAGAAGGCTGCTTCGCAGCATACATACGTAAGGACTGGCTAGACAAAGTGGGCTTGTCTGTACCTAAAACTACTGAAGAGTGGTACACTGCAATGAAAGCTTTTGTAGAAAAAGATCCAGGCGGATTGGGTGACAAAAATATACCTTTTGCTATCTGGGCTGACCCTAACAATATTAACTGGACATCATCAATGTTATTAGAGTCTTTTAAAGAGAAAATCACTGAAGAGCAGAGAATGACACTTCCTAACTGGGTGGTTCCAGGTTTTAAAGAGGGAATGAGATATATGAACAAGCTCTATAGTGAAGGTATCATAAGCCAACAGTTTACTTTGGATAAAGATGGAAAGCAGATGGAAAAGGATATTTCACAAGGTAGAGTAGGATTTATAATTAACTCATATGATTTCCCACTAAGAAGTACTCCTGGTGTATTAACAGAGTTGCAGAAGAATATTCCAGGTGCAGACTTCGTAGAATGTGATCCATTTACAAACTTTGAAGGAAAACATCCAAAAATGAAATATAATCCAAATGGATTGTATATTGTAGTTCCAAAATCAAGCAAACGTGCTGTAGAGGCTGTTAAGTACCTTGAGTGGATGTCTGATCCTGAAGTTCTCAAGTTCTTACAGAACGGTGTTAAGGGTGAACAATACACTGATGAAAAAGATGGTATTCCACTAAACTTCTTTACAAACGACCAGTTAGCTGATGATAAGAAAGCTAACTATACAGATTTATCTATTATTGTAAACGGTAAAGAATTTGGCGATCAGGAAAAGAATATAAAATCAGCTTCTTATGGATACCCTGGATTCGAAGATCGCTTCCAAAAAGCGTATGAGATTTCCTTGGCAGATGCAAACTATATACCACACTATGATACAGTTATTGAATCTCAAGCTAAATATTCAAAGACATTAGCTGATAAAGATGTTGAAATATTTGTTAAATCTATTACTTGTAAGCCAGCAGATTTTGACAAGACCTACGACTCACTTGTTGCTGATTATATGAAATCAGGCGGACAGGATATAGTTGATGAGAAGCTAAATGTACTTAAATCAGCTAAATAATTAAGTGCTTTCATAAAAAAAGAACACCTTAAATATGCTGTTGCAAGGCTAATAAATCAATTAGTTTGCAACAGCTTCTTTTTACTACCAGAATAATTACCGCAAACAATAAAACGAAGTGGTCTAAACCCTTGTTATCAGATATACCTGCAGCTATAATTAAATTTATAGAATAATGTAAAGTGATGTTATAACATTAATGCAGTATTAAGTATCAATCAAGATAATAATGCGATATTCTAATAATAAAATTTTGGAGATTGATAAATATGGAGCTTATTCTAACAGCAAGAAGTAAATCTCAAGAAACTACTGACTACCTCTCATTGGACAAACAGGGATTAAAGGCATCTATAGAATTTGCAGGAGGAAATGGGAGTCCGAAAAAACCATTTGAAGCGCAAATAAAAATTTATAACTCAAATATATCAAAATGGTGCGGAGTTATTCATATAGAGCTTCCGTTTAATAAAATTAACCCACGCTTTTTTTTGCCGGCATTTATGTATGGTAGGAACCGCGGTGAAGCACCGCAGAATGTTCCTACAGAATTTCCAAGGTTGAGAGATGGAAATCCATCCCGCCCTTCTTCTGCATGGTGGATGATGAGAAGTGACCGTTTGTCTCATCCGATCGCATTGGTATATGATTCCGGTAAAGTTTTCGGACTTAGTGCAAGTCCTTATTTTACATGCAAGGATGGAATAAAGCGACAATGGGTTCCTGAAAATGAAGAAGAATTCTATCAATATGGGGGATACTCCTGTTCGTTGGCAAGTGGTACTGTAGGGTATATGCTTGGTTATGAAAATGCACCGCTTATGTTTGTTAATTCAAGCACTGTAAAAGAAAGAGAGCCTCTTTCAGACAATTGTTTCGAATTAGAATCTGGAGAAGAAGTAGAGTTTTCAATGGACTTGTACCAATACGATGCTAAGTCCAAGTTGGATATTAATGCTGCTATTCAGGATGCTTATTACAGATATCACCAGAAGCCAAGGAAGGTTAGCGATAGCAAGACAGCAGTGGCAGATTTATCAAAGGCTGTTTATCAAGATGCTTGGTTGCCAGAAGAACTAAGCTATGCTGGTCAGGTTTTCGAAGATAAGTATGGTGAAGGCTACCGATACAACAAAATAATATCCTTAAGTTGGACAAATGGCATGTCTGTGGCAACACCAATGCTTATGTCAGCCTTGCGGCTTGGGGATGAGTCCATGCGGCAACAGGCCATTTCCTGTATTACAAATATACTTGAGCATTCTTTAAATCCTGCCTCGGGGTTGCCATATGACGCGTACAATGACGGGAAATGGAGCATTAACGGCTGGTGGTTTGACATGGTGCCTACACCTGGGCACAGTTCCTACATTTGTGGGCAGGCTCTTTATTATATATTGAAAGCTTATGAGTATGAAAAGAAGATAAAAAACTGCATACATAATGATTGGCTACTATATGTAGATAAGGTGCTGGAGAAGATTGTACCTTCAATAAATCCAGATGGTGAGTACCCATATATATTGTCCGAAAAAAACGGTATCGGTAATGAATATGATTCCTTTAGTGGGGCATGGTGTATGGCTGCTCTTGCGTACTATAGCTGGCTTACCAAGGATAGAGCACATTTGGACAGCTTAAAAAAGAGCGAAAAGCATTATTACGAAGAGTATATCTGTCATATGGAATGCTACGGTGCGCCGCTGGATACTAATAAGACAGTAGATTCTGAAGGAATACTAGCGTATATAAAGGCTGTAAGGTTTATTCATGCCATGACAGGGGACAAGATTTATCTGGAGCATATGAAGGATGCAATATGCTATGAATTCTCATTTAAGTTCTGTTATAATTCACCAGTAAAAATACCTCCACTCAGCAAGCTTAACTGGTCGAGCAGTGGCGGTAGTGTGACTTCAGTCTGTAATCCTCATATTCATCCTATGTCGAGCAACATTATCGACGAACTGCTGTACTATATTGAGAATTGTGATGATTTTTATGTAAAGGACCGTTTGCTAGATACTGTTGGCTGGAGCTGTCAGACCTACAACACGTTTGATAGGGAGTATGATTTTGGGAAAAAGGGATGGATGTCAGAACGATTCTGCTATTCAGAAGGACTTGTAACGGAAACCTACAGTGATGGCTCTCCATCCAGTACTTGGTTTTGTCTTATGCCTTGGGCAATTGGGTCCATTTTGGACGGTCTTGCTGGGGATTATTGGGAGACTAAAGAATAAGCTCTATATTAGCTATTGATATCAGCTATTGTATGTGTTTAATAATAGGTCATGTGCGGGCTTCTGTTAAGGTAGAAGCCCGCATATGACCTATACTTTTTTCATTGATGAAAATATATCTGATAAGCTTTCTGCATCAGTAACAGGCGGCATACATGAAAAATTCTGACAAACATATGCTGCAGCTTTTCCGGTATATCCACTGTATTCGGAGGTATAAGGTGCAATTTTAATGAGCTCAGGGGTTATTTGTGAGATGGATACTGAAAATGGGTGATATAAGCTATTATAGGTCTTAACCATGTTATCACATTCAGAACCCGAAAAAACAACCTCTGAAGCTTCAGCTGTTGTTGCATAGAGGTAACCGCACAACATGTAGCTATGTCCTATTGGTACTGCCTCAATATCTGGACTAAAATACTCTAGTATTGATTTTGCTTCCTTTTCAAATTCAGGTTGTCCCGTAATTCTTGCTATACGCAGCAGATTCATTACTGCTACTGAATTACCCGAAGGGATAGCACCATCATAACACTCTTTTGGCCGTGTAATGAGTTTTTCAGAGTCATGTCCATATTGAAATAGACCAGATTCTTTAGTATCTTTAAAGAGTTCCAACATCCCCTTATTAAATTCCAATGCCTTTTCTAGATAAATAGGTTTATAGGTTGCTTCGTATAGCTCCAGCAATCCCCAAACCAAGAAGGCGTAATCCTCTAAATATGCTAAAATAGCTGCTTCACCATCTCTAAAACGTGCTAATAATCTGCTATCACTTCTTATAAGCTTTTTAAGTATGAATTCAGCACATTTCTCGGCAGAAATAATATATTTTTCTTCACCTAGAGTCTTTCCGCAGAAGGACATAGCGGCAAGCATTAGACTGTTCCAGGAAGTAAGTATTTTGTCATCCTTATACGGATGTATACGTTTCTCCCTAAAGTCGAAAAGTTTTTTTCGGCAGGACTCTGAAAATGTTTTGTTAGCTTCAGATAAGGTTCCTGTTGTAATTAGATTGGGAATATTCGTACCTTCAAAATTGCCTTTAGTAGTAATATCATATAGGCTGCAATATTCTTTACCATCTTTTTCACCGAGAACATTTATAATTTCTTGCATAGTCCATATATAGAATTTACCTTCAACACCTTCTGAATCAGCATCTTCAGCTGAGTAGAAACCACCCTCGCTGGATGTCATATCCCTTGAAATATATTCTAGAATTTGATGTGCTGTTTCAGAGTAACTGCTATTACCAGTGGCAAGGTATGCTTCTGCATATGCAATAGCTAGTAAAGAATTGTCGTACAGCATTTTTTCAAAATGGGGCACAAGCCACCTTCTATCAGTTGAGTATCTGCTGAAGCCAAATCCTACATGATCAAAAATACCGCCATTCTTCATGGCATCTAAAGTTTTTTCTACCATTTCAAGAGCGAAAGGCTCTTTTTGAGAATACCAGTAGCGCAGCAGAAAAAGCAAATTGTGTGGGGTGGGGAATTTAGGCGCGTTGCTGAAGCCTCCATAATTTCTGTCAAAGCTTCGCTTTAGCTGTGAAAAGGCATGGTGAATTGTATCCATGGTAAGGTTTGCAGCATCAGGCCTTCTAGTTGCTTTTTGAACCTCCATTATTTCTTTAGTAGCATCTAAAAGTGTCTTTCTATCATTTGTCCAAATATTATTAATAGTTTTTAGCAAACTAATTAACCCCATCATGTTTATGCTGTCATCCTTTGGAAAGTAGGTTCCAGCATAAAAGGGATGTTTCTCAGGAGTAAGAAATACTGTTAATGGCCATCCTCCTTGACCTGTTAATAGCTGGCATACAGACATATATATACTGTCTATATCGGGGCGCTCCTCTCGGTCTACCTTTATGCAAATAAAATCCCTATTTAGTACTCTGGCAACTTCCTCGTCCTCAAAGGATTCACGCTCCATTACGTGACACCAGTGACA
>JAEWZA010000447.1 GCA_023395575.1 Bacillota bacterium | reverse complement strand
GGTTACCACCACTTCCTAAAGATCTTCCTAAAAAATATAGAAGAGCATTTATGGAAGCTCATGATGATGTCTATCCAAAAGTTCATATTGCTACTGGTGATGAATTTGTTCACTTTACATCAGAAGCCGGTGCAAAAGGAATCGGTGAAACCCATATGATGTATCCCTCAGTAGTGGCAGGAATGCAAACTACCCATTATGGTAGAGGGGTATATTTTGCAAATATAAGTATGGAGGAGTTAAAAGGAAAAACACATGGAGATGTGGCAAAAGCCATTTATACAAGGGATAGTGAAGAAAATAGAAGGAGGAGTGAATCCATTGTTCGAGTTAATATGCAAGATAAATTGGTTTTAAAATATTCACTTAGAGGAAAAACTCCAGTGTTAATGCATCCAACATCTGAACCAATTGATGTAGATGATCTCGTAAGCATATCTAAGACTTCTGAACATGTAGTTAAAGATAGCCCTCCGGAGGATCAATCAAAGCCTCAAAGTAAACGCGAAAAATTACCTAAACCACCAACAGCTCCTAATAAGTTTAGACATGTTGAAGATTGGGAGTTGGCAAGACGAGACTTTGAGAATGCAAAATCTTTTCCACATTATGAACAGATGTCTTTTGCCGAATTCTTAGTTGAATACGTTCAAGACATATAAATAAACAAAAAATATCAAGATATACCATAAAATCCTAAAAACAACCAAAATGTGATGAATATTATAACATTACTATATTGACAAGGCAATTAATGTAATGTTATCCTAAAAAATATAGGACTTGATAAAAATATATTGATATTAAGTAATTCTATTTCATTTTAAAACAGATTAAAATAAAATAGCTCAAAAGTTATGCCCAGTTCATGTTATTACTTTGATGCAAATTTATTAAACATGGGCATGGATATAAGGCAAATAGAAATTATAAATTTTTAAAGGGGGTGCTGAGTCCATGTCATTGCTTTATTGTTATTTTGTTTAAACATGGGCATGGATGTACTTTATGCGTGTTTCAGCTATAGAGATAGGTACAAATTCAACTAAGTTTATCATTGCTCAGCTAAATGAGAATGGTGCAGTTGAAGTTATTACTAGAACTAGTACAGTTAATCGACTAAGTAGTGGGATGTATCCTGAAAATAATTTAAAGCCTGAAGCAATAGAAAAGGGTATTGAGATTATTGGGAACCTGATAAAAGAAAGTAATACACAAGGAGCAAAGCTGGTATCAATTTTTTCAACTAGCGTTCTGAGAGATGCGGGTAATAAAGAAGCTTTTATTGGTAGAATTAAAGAACTATTTGGCATTGATATTAATGTTATCAGTGGTGAAGAAGAAGCTCAATTGGCATACATGGCATGTAGAGAAGTTATTGAGGACAAATCTCAGAAATTTAGTGTCATTGATATAGGTGGTGGCAGTACAGAGATAATAATTGGAAATGGTACAGATATTGAGCATAAAATTAGCTTAGATGTTGGAGCTGTTAGATTAACAGAAATGTTTGTTAGCCATGATCCTGTAGAAGACAGTGAAATTGAGCAAATGACAGCGTACATAGAGAAACAGATAAATGAAAGAGAGTCTTTAGACTTAAGCGGACTACAGTTAGTTGGAACCGGAGGAACAATAAAAACTCTGGGGACACTTTTCTATCAAAAAGACCATTCAAAAGAAAAAACTATAAATGGCAAAGTCATCAAGAAGTATGAAATAGAATTGTTATTTTCCATGTTAAAGCTTTTAAACATAGAAAGCAAAAAGAAACTTATCGGACTCAATCCTAAAAGAGCAGACGTAATCACATCCGGAATCAGAATACTTCTTTCAGTCATGGACAAATTTAGTTTAGATGAAATAAAAATCAGCTCTCAAGGCGTATTGGAAGGCTTTATTGCACAATACCTTCATACAGAAAGAAAATAATTTTTTTGTGTGGGAATTGAAAATCAAGGTGCTAATCAGAACTTATATAAAATAAGGGGGGGTTGAAAAGAATGAATGATAACCATTTACAAGCTTTAGCGCAAAAGTATGGTACACCGTTATATGCATATGATGGCGATAAAATTGTTTCGCAGTTTCAAAAGCTCAAAAGCTGCCTACCTGAGGAGGTAGAAATATTTTATTCCATGAAAACAAATCCTTTACTAGGAATATGCCAGCTGTTTAAAAACCTGAATAGTTCTATAGAGGTGGCTTCTTGTGGTGAACTTTTTACTGCTCTGTCAGCAGGTTTTTTGCCCGAACAGATTATTTTTACAAGCCCGGGTAAAACATATGAGGAACTTGAATATGCTATTGAAGAACAGATATATAGTATAAATATTGAATCAATAGATGAGGCAATTATTATTAACAATATAGCTGCTGAAAAAAATAAAAAAGTAGATATTTCTATTAGAATCAATCCTGATTTTGATGCTACTTGCTCCAGCATAAAAATGGCGGGTGTTCCAACTCAATTTGGTATAGATCAGGCTTTGCTGGGAAAAGCATTTGATACATTTTCACAGTTGCCTAATATCAATGTAATTGGAATTCACATTTATACAGGAACCCAAGCATTACATGCAGAGAAAATTATATTTGCTATCGAACAAATTATTTCATTAGCACTAGAGTTATCAGAACTATATGGTTTCTCCTTAAAATTTTTAGATATGGGAGGGGGGTTTGGAATTCCTTATTTTAAAGGAGAAACAGAGCTGAATTTAGAAATTCTAAAAGAAGGTGCAGCTCAAGTATGGGATAAGTACAAGGACAGATTGGCACAAACAAGAGTTGCGGTTGAAAGTGGAAGATTTTTAATGGCTGAGTCTGGATGGTATTTGACTAAAGCTATATATTCAAAGCAATGTAAGGGTAACAAGTATATTGTATGTGACGGAGGTTCAAATCATCACGCTTCGTCTGCTTTTCTGGGAAGACATATACGCAATAATTTCCCTATGCATGTACTAAATAAATCCGAGTCAGAGGAAGAGGTAAATGTGGTTGGTCCCCTTTGTACACCTACAGATGTGGTGGGGCAGCGGGTGAAGCTTCCTATAATTGAAGTTGGGGATATTATTGCTATAGACAAATCAGGAGCATACGGATTAACTCAGAGCTCTTTAGCGTTTCTAAGCCATCCTTCGCCAGCAGAAGTTATAATGTTTGGAGAGGAGTCATATGTTTTACGAGAAAGAGGTAGAAAAGAAGACTATATAAAAGGTCAAAACAAACTTCATAGGGGATAGACAGAATATCATCTTATTGAAAGTTGGTGCTATTTTGAAAAAAACAGATTTAAACGGTTATTCATTTTTTCTAAACAAAGACAACAGCAAAGATAAATTAGCTATGTCATTAAGTTGTTATGAAGCAGCTATTTATAATATTGTAAAAAATAGTAGTCAATTAAGTAAAAGTACAATTATTCCTTTATTTTTAAGAGATATCACCCCAATACTGACCTACGAAGAAGATACAGGAGTTTTCTTCATTACAAATGAAAACAGTAATTATGCTCCTGTATGGCATAAGTATATTAAGTTGATAAACTATGTGAAAGAGAAGGATAACCATGCAATAGAATTTTTGGAAAGTCTTTTGGATAAAGGGCATATGGTTATGCTACAGACTGTATTTCAAAAAATAAAGTATTATGCTGAATATAATCCGGATTTTGATATGAATTCATATTTTGACGGAGCGGCACCACATGTTAATATCCTTCTTTATCATGAAGATGATAAATTCTATTATGCAGAAAAGCTGCCATACCGTATCAATTTAAATAATTTTGTTCCTTACCAGTTTAATAATCAAATTGGTGTAATTCAGAAAAAAGATATGGAAGAGGCATGTAATTTTTACCTAAAGTGTTATACTATTGATATGGATGCACAATTTATTAAAGATAATTTAAAGCACGAGGAAATAGTTAGATATATTCATGCTATTAGCGAAAATTTTGTGGGTAAAACAATTTCAGAAAAAGGTATTACAAAATATTATGGAAACTCTGCATTAGAAAAAATCATAGATATTTGTAATGATGGAGTTGATATAAAGAAATATAAGCATACTGTTAATTGGGCGCTGCATGATAAATTAACTTTTGATATGTGGATGCTACATGGTTCGAGGCGAATTTTATTAGAGTATATTATTCAGGAAATACGAGATGTAGGAAACAAAGAAAATCTTATACAATTAAGACATACTCTTAATGAAGCAATATTACAGTGGGAAGGCTTAGCGATAGTACTGGCTAAATATACAAGATCCACAAGGTCAACTCTTCTTAATGAAAAAATAGCAATTAAATTTAGAAAGTTACTAGCTTTAGAAAAAGAGTTAAATGAAATGCTTTGTAATTTTACTTAGCATTTATGTGGGGAAATTGGTAGGTTAATAAAAAAATAAAAAGTTAGGTGAGGCCATTGAAAAAAAGCGATTTAGTACATCTTACTTTTTTCAGAAAACCAAATGGAAGTGTTGACCATACAGCAATGTCTTTATACTGCTTTGAAAGTTCAGTTTACAATATTATTAAAAACAATGAAGATATTAACAGTGAACATATTAAGCCTCTATTCTTAAGAAATATACAACCAACCTTTTGGTATAATGATGAAACTGGTGTTTTTAGAATAAACAATAGAAGTATAGACATCATTCCGATCTGGCATAAATATATTAATATAACAAAATACGTTAAGTTTAAGGACGAAAACTCTGTACACTTTTTAGAGAGCTTACTAGACAAAGGATATATGGTTATTTTGCAAACGGTCTTTGAACGGTTAAGGTTCTATCAGAAGTACGATCCTGAGTTTGATTTTAACAATTATTATCAGGGAGAGGCAAATCACGCAAATATTGTACTTTCCCATGAAGCTGATAAATTCTATTATGTAGACAAATTGCCCTACTGTGTAAATAAGAATTTTGTTCCATATGAAGCTAATAGTAGTATAGGGGTTGCTTACAAAAGTGATTTTGAGGAAGCCTGCAATTACTTTATGAGATGCTATATACTAGATGTGGATGTACAACAGCTAAATAATAAGGAAGCTTTATCTAATGATATAATTGCTCTTATCACTGAAATAGCAAATAGATATACAGGAACTAAAATATCTGAAGATGGTTTTACGCTATACCATGGTATTTTGGCTTGGGAAAAGTTAGTTGAATTCTGTGAGAAGGGTGTGGATATCAAAAGCTATTTTCATACAGAAGGTTGGACCATAAATGATAGGATATGCTTTGATATTTGGATGCTGCATAGCTCACGACTGATATTACTGGAGTGTATACTGCAACTAAAAAAAAGCAGTGTAGGCTCAGAGAGTTTCTCGCCCTTAATAAATACACTTGTTAATTCAATAAATCAAATAAAGCTATTGGAAAAGATTTTATCTAAACGAGCAATATCAAGAAATTCATTGCTTGATGGTAAGATGGCAGATAGGATTAGAGCTATAATTGAAACAGAAAACACTTTATATGAAATGCTAAAGGAATTCGCAAAATATCAGATTTAGTATAATGTACCCCAATTTTTGGAAACAATATTATTAAGGATACCAATACATTATTGTACAGTATTTAGCAATAGCTAAAAGTACTTTGATGCTTGAGGTAAGCATTTAATAAGTTTTCAGAAAAAGGGGTTTTTTTATGTATAGAAGAATAAGAATATTACTTTTCATATTTTTAGCAGTGTTTTCATGTTTAATTACTAGACTATTTTATATTCAAATAGTTGGAGGTAATTCCATGGCAAAGGAGGCTTCTGCGCAGAGATCAAATAGAATTAATATAGAAAGTGCAAGAGGAGATTTTATAGACAGAAACGGTATAAGACTTACCAATAGGACACCTGGAATTACAGTTGTTTTAAAGCCTGCACTATTGCGGGATCAAATACCTTCAGTTGAACAAATATGTAGACTTGTAGGCTTGGATGTGGAAAAAACAAAAGAAAAAATACAAAGATACAATACACCAATTTTAGTTGAAATAGATAAAGAAACTAAGTCTATACTTGCAGATATGAATATTGAAGGTATTTCATTTATAAATTCACTTAATAGATACAATACAGACACCAAAGCTAAGCATTTATTAGGTTATTTAAACAAGGTGGATAAGGTAGGAAGTAACGGATTAGAAAAGTTGTATGAAAAGACCTTGAATTATGGAAATGAGGATATGCTTGCTGTAATTACTGATGGTAATAATGAATTACTCAATGGTCTAGGATATAGAATTATTAAAGGCGACGATAAGAATAAAAAGCTGGATATAAGACTTACAATTGATTATCATATTCAGACAGCTATAGAACAAGCCTTGGATAAAAGAGGCTTAACAGGTGCAATTGTTGTTGAAAATGTTAATAATGGTGATATTGTCGCTATGTGCAGTAAACCTGATTTTGACCCTAATGATATTGAAATGTATTTATCAAATAATAAAAGACCATTGTTTAACAGAGCTGTGGCGCAATATAATTTAGGCTCAGTCTTCAAATTAATTGATTTGGCTGCAATTTTCGAAAAAGATCCAAATTATAATATGATTTATAACTGTCCTGGATACATTCAAGTGGGGGACAAGGAGTTTAAATGTTCATCATATGAAAAAGGGGGACATGGAACTATTGATATAACCAGTGCACTAGCAGTTTCCTGTAACTCTTATTTTATAAATATGGCACTGGATTTAGGAATTAACCCAATTTTATCAATGTGCGATACGCTAGGACTTGGGAATAATACTGGATTATCCTTACAAGGGATTGATGAGGCAAAAGGATTTGTTTCTCCACTATCAGATATAAAAAACCCTGGAGATGTTGCCAACATTTCTATAGGGCAGGGGCAGATATTAGCTACACCAGTTCAGATTGCTGATTTGGTTGCCACTATTGCTAATGGTGGAATAAAGAATAATATTAATGTTGTTGATTGTGTAGTAAATAAAGAAGGAAATAAAGTTAGAGATTTCAAAGAAATAAGCAAAAAGCGAGTTATATCAGAGGTAACAGCAGAAAGAATAAAGAGCCTTATGGAGGGAGTAGTAAGCACAGGAACTGGTAAACAAGCAAATCTAGACGGATACGGTGGAGCAGGCGGAAAGACTGGAAGTGCTGAAACTGGACAATATGTTGACGGTGAAAAAATTATTCAAGCATGGTTTGCGGGGTACTTTCCTGCAAATGCACCAAAATATTCAGTAGCAATATTCATTGAGGATGGTAAAAGTGGAGGAACTGCTGCTGCACCTATTTTTGCTGAAATTGGTGCTGAAATAATGAGCAAAGGACTATAGCTAGGTTGCTACTTTTTATAAAATATGATTGTTATATTGGGAATTAGGATTACTTAATAGATAGGTAGTCCTTTTATACTAATTTATAGAAAGAAGGTGGCAAAAAAATGGAACTAAACATTATTATTACATGTGTGGCAGCGATTTGTGGAATTGTATTTGGCTATCTTGCGATGCAGGCTAGAATTAAAAGTGAGTCAAAGCAAAGTGGGGTTGAAGCAGGACAACTTAAGGTAGATATTGACTATATAAAGCGTAGCAGCGATACTACATTGCTTGAACTAAAATGCTTGAATCGTACAGTAAATAGCCATGCTAATAGGTTGGCACGTGTGGAAGAGAGTACAAAACAAGCTCATTTAAGGATTAATGAAATAAGAGAAGAGCTGGTTAAGGATGGGTAAAAGATATACATAAAAAGTGCAAAATGTATATAAATAAGTGGATGTTACAGCAAAACAAGTAAATAAATTTCATTTTGATTCTAGTGTTATAAAAGGCCCCCAAGATAAGTTTCTTGGGGGCCGAACATTAGCTAAATTTTCCACAACATTTAAATATTACCATTTAGCATATAAAATATATATTATATATTTTAAGCACCGCTTATGTTGCGCACTACATTAGCAGTGGCTATAAGTATTGGACAGTATTTGAGGGCTTTGCGCTAACGGCCGCATATGATTGTATTAAAAATGCTTCCTCATTAAATACAAATTACTATTAGATTTGTTACACCTAGTTATATTTGGTTACAGATAATACTAATTAGTTCTGTTTTTAGTGATTGAATAGCATCTTCTCTAGGTAACATTATGTACTTTGAAAGATATTCAATATCATATGCAAACAAATTAAGAATTTCGTCCATAGAATTTTTATCACCTAGCTTTGCCATTTTTACTGTATTTCTAAATTCTGTATTGTTTCCCTCAATAGATCTAGTCCCTTTTTTTTCCATTTATTCACCCCCTGTTGAGTAATATGTAATTGCTTTGCTACTTCTTTTTCTGTCATTCCATATATGATGGTTTTTTCTAGAATATATCTGCATTTTTCCCATGGTATGGTGTTTAACAGACTTTCTACAAAAATTTTTGATATAATTTCTGTTTCAAAACCAATTTCAGAAGCCTGTTCTTCAAATAGCATTTGGTGTTCTCGTATCTGCTTTATACGACTTTTATATTGTATTCTCCATGCTGCTCTTCTTAATAGCTTTCTGCAATTTTCCACTGTGATGTCATCATTTGTTTCCATAAGTAAACCTCCATAGTTGACGAATTTTGGATATTATATTTTAAGTTGTGGATAATTACTTTGTTGCATTTAATAAAACAAACTGTATTTTTTATTGTTTTTCGCTACATCTGGAAGTATTTCACATGAGTTATGGCGACATTTTTCTTTTGTTGAGGGTAAATTAAAGTGTTTTTACTAATATAGTAAAATATTACATCAAATTAACAACTATCCTTTAAAAAAATTTACATATATGCAATATATAAAAATATTTTTTAAAAAATTGTAATAAAGTTGTTATTATGAAATATTAATTACCTTTATTATGTGAGGGAGGTGTACATAGAAAGGGGAGATTAAATTTCAGAGGAAAAATTAAAGTTTTTTAGGGCAACAAAAGAACAAAGAAGAGGTCAATTATAATAAGCTGATAGTTAGGCTTGTGGTTTATCTAATTAAGCCAAACTGCGTTTCATAGCTAGTAAAGCTATTGAAAAGCATTAATTTTCTGGCAAAGACGATAAGCCATAATTGACGTAAGTAAACTTAATGGAGGGTCAAAAGGATGAAACATTTAAAGACACTATTTCAAAAAGTAAATAGTTGTTTTGGAGAGCAGAAGATATTTTTGTACTTCTGTATGTTGGTTATATTGTCTGCATTTTTTACAGCAACAATCAACCAAAATGATGTATATTCTGCAACAGGGTCTGTTGGAACAATATACGCTGCATCTCCAATTCGTCAACAAATGAGGTTGGGACAAGCAACAGCAGTAGTCCCGGGAGGGCGTGGATTCATGCTTCCACAGGCAGTTGTGGTTAAGGATAATTCAGGTAATCCTATAGCAGGACTGCAAATAACATTTGAAGTTTCTGATAATAGTACAATTACTGCTTCAATGAGAGGATCAAGCAGCAGAATTGTAAAAATTATGACGGATGCAAATGGTATGGCTTTGGCTACTAATACTAATGCTAGTTATTTAGGAGAAGCATATCAAGTATATTCAAAGTTTGTAAAAACTGTAGACACCTTAACGGTTACTGCCAGTGCTCCGGGTTTTAATACCATTACCTTTGAAGTAGAGGTAGGAACAGTTGGCGGAAATATTTACGATAATACAAATCCGTTTATTTCAGTAAGTGCAAGTAATAAGAATGGTCCTTATATAGCAGGAACTTGGTCAAAAGATCCGGTTACTGTGCATTACACTGCAACAGATAGTTTATCCGAAATAAAATCATGTACACCCGATCAGATTTTTAGTGAAGATGGAGCAAATCAAATTGCTACAGGTGAGGCTGTTGATGCTGTAAATCTAACTCAAAGCATAAGCTTTGGACCAATTAATATAGATAAGACTGCACCAGTTACATCAGCAGTAGCTACTCAGCCTCTATATGGTACTTGGAACAATAATACAGTTGAAATTGAATTTAACTCAATTGATAATGTTTCTGGTATAGATGCTATATATTATATGGTTAATAATGAAACACCTGTTAAAACAGAAAGTAGTAATTTTAAAGCAACAATTGAGACTGAGGGAATAAAGCAAATTAAGTATTGGGCAGTTGATAAAGCTGGCAATAAAGAAACTGAAAAAACACTCACAGTTCAAATTGACAAAAGTGCACCAACATTAATTAAAGAATTGACTCCAAATGCAAATCAAAATGGCTGGAATAATACAAATGTAACTTTAAATCTTACAGCTTCAGATATTTATTCTGGCGTTAAAGAGATTTATTACCAAGTGGGGGAAGATGGAGTAGAAACAAAGGAAAATGGAAGTTCCGCACAAGTCTTAATAACTCAAGAGAAAACAACAAAAGTTACTTTTTGGGCTGTAGACAACTTGGGCTTTGTTTCCGAAAAAGAGACGGTTAGTGTAAATATTGATACAACTAACCCAATCATCAAGGTTCCTAAAGATATTGTCCTTGAAGCAACAGCAATAAAAACACCTGTCACATTAGGAACTGCAACAGTAGAGGATGTATCAGAAATAACATTAACTAATGATGCCCCAAAAGAAGGTTTTTCAGTTGGGGTTACAAAGGTTAAGTGGTTCGCAGAGGATTCGGTTGGAAATATTACCGAAGGTGTTCAGACTATTACGGTAAAGGATACCACTAAACCATTACTAACTGTACAAGGTAATATTGTCAAGGAAGCAACTGGCATACTGAGTCAGGTTACTGTTGGCCCTGCACAGGCTACTGATATTTTCAGTGTGAACATTACTAATAATGCTCCGAAAGAAGGTTTTCCTATAGGAGATACAAAGGTAATATTTACAGCAACAGATGCCAATGGCAATAGTGTTACAGCAGAGCAGTATGTAACTATAAAGGATAAAACGCCACCTGTACTAACACTGCCTGCTAATATAACTTCTCGTGAAGCTACGGGAGTAAGAACACCTATAGATATAGGTATGGCAACAGCAACGGATATTTTTGATGTGAATATAGAACATAATGCACCAGCAGATTATGTTGTAGGAACAACCGATGTAGCATGGACGGCAACAGATGCAAACGGAAATGTTTCCACAGGTATTCAGAAGGTTAATGTTGTAGATACTACAAAGCCAGAATTACATATTCCTAAGGATATTACTATTGAGGCTGATGCAAGAAGAATGAAGATAAATATTGGTGAAGCAACAGCGACAGATATATTTCCTGTAACTATAACAAATAATAAGCCAGCAGATTATAGTGTAGGAACAACTGAAGTAATCTGGAAAGCAACTGATGCAAATGGCAACGTTACAACTAAGGTTCAAAAAATTACTGTAACAGATACAACAAAACCTGTTATAAACATACAAAAGGATATAACCATTGAAGCGACAGGAAGAACTACACCTGTTCAAATGGTTCCACCTGATGTAAGTGATATATTTGAAACTACAATTTCTAAAAATTCTCCTACAAATGATATTTTCCCAATAGGTCAAACTACAGTAACTTGGACGGTAACAGATACTAATGGAAATGTTTCCACAGGAGTACAAATTGTAAATGTTGTTGATACTACAAAACCATTACTTACATTGCCAAAAGATTTAACAGTTGAGGCAACAGCAATTAGAACACCTGTCGCAATTGGTACTGCTACAGCAACAGATATTTTCTCGGTAACTGTTGAAAATAATGCACCTGTAGATTTCCCAATTGGACCTACAAAAGTAAAATGGACAGCAACAGATGAAAATGGCAATGTTACAGAAGGATTACAGACCATTACAATTGTTGATACTACAAAACCTGTTATCACCATTAGCGGAAATACAAATGTTGAAGCAACAGGCAGAAGAACACCTGTAACTTTTGAAGTTACAGCGACAGATATATTTAAAGTTAATATAAAAAATGGTGCTCTTGCAGATTATCCTCTTGGAAATACTACAGTAACTGTAACAGCAACAGATGAAAATGGAAATGTTGAGACTAAAGAAGTTCTAATTACTGTAACTGATAGAACCAAGCCTTTAATGGTATTGCCACCTGATATGACTGTAGAGGCAAATGCTGTAAGATCAATTGTTGATATAGGAGAACCAGAGGTATCAGATATTTTTGATTTTACAGTTGAACCTAATGCACCTGCAGATTATCCTTTAGGTACTACAAAAGTAATCTGGACAGCTACTGATGAAAATGGAAATGTTACTACAGGAACACAGAATATTACAGTAAAGGATACTACAAAGCCTGAACTTAAAGTTCCTGAGGATATATTGGCAGAAGCAACTGCAGTACTTAGTCCTATAGCACTTGGGAAAGTAACAGCAACTGATATTTTTGATGTGACAATTAAGAGTAATGCACCAGAAGCTTTTCCTTTAGGGCAGACTGTTGTTACATGGACAGCAACAGATGCAAATGGGAATGTAGCAACAGCTACACAAAGAGTAACTGTTGAGGATAATACTCCACCTGCTGTAATATCTATTACGGATTTAACAGTAGAGGCTACAGATATTTTGACACCTGTAGATTTAGGAGAGCCAGAAATAAAAGAAATATTTAAATATAGCACGAGCAATGATGCACCGGCAACATATCCTATAGGAACAAAAAGTGTATTATGGAAAATAGTTGATGAGAATGGTAATGACACAACGGCTATACAGGATGTAACAATTCTTGATACTACACCGCCTGTACTTAATTTGCCAGCTGATATAAAAGTAGAAGCAACAGCCGTAAGAACACCTGTAGATATTGGGAAAGCAACAGCAACTGATATCTTTGAAGTGAAAATTACTAATAATGCACCTGCAGATTTTCCAATAGGAATTACAGAAGTAACCTGGACTGCAACTGATAAAAATGGAAATGTTACAACAGGAATACAGAAGGTAACTATAGTAGATACTACAAAGCCTGAATTAACAGCGCCTGCAGCTATTACAGCAGAAGCAAATGCTGTGAGAACGGCTTTGGATATTGGAATTGCAAATGCTACTGATATTTTCCCAGTTGAGGTTACAAAAGAAGCCCCAGCAGATTTCCCAATTGGTACAACTGTAGTAAAATGGACAGCAACAGATGCAAACGGAAATGTTTCAACAGCAGAGCAGCTTGTGACAATAGTAGATACTACTAAGCCTGAGCTTACTGTACCAGTAGATAAAACAGTAGAAGCAACTGCAATAAAAACACCTGTAAATATTGGAGAAGCAACAGCAAAGGATATCTTTAAAGTTACTATCACAAAAGATGCACCAGCAGACTACCCAATAGGAAAAACTGTAGTAAAATGGACAGCAACAGATGAAAATGGAAATGTTTCAATAGCAGAACAGATTATTACAATTGTAGATACTACAAAGCCTGAGCTTACTGTACCAGAAGATAAAACAGTAGAAGCAACTTCTGAAAAAACTCCTGTAAGTATTGGATTGGCAACAGCAACAGACATTTTTAAGGTTACTGTTACAAGTAATGCACCTGTGAGTTATCCAATAGGAGAAACTATTGTAACTTGGACAGCAGAAGATGAAAATGGAAATGTTATAACAAAAGAGCAGGTTATTACAATAGTAGATACTACAAAACCAGTGCTTAAAGTACCTGATAATATAGAAGCAGAAGCAACAGCAATAAAAACGCTTATTAATATTAGGGAAGCAACAGCAACTGATATTTTCAAGGTGGATATAGAAAATGATGCACCAGAAGCTTATCCTGTAGGTGTAACTATAGTACACTGGAAAGCAACAGATGCAAATGGAAATGTATCAGAAGCAGAACAGATTATTACTATTAAAGATACTACAAAGCCTGTACTTGTTATACCAGCTTCAATAACAACAGAAGCAATTTCAATAAAAACACCAGTAAACATTGGTAAAGCAACAGCAACTGACATATTTGAAGTGAAACTTGAGAATAATGCACCTGCAGATTATCCAGTAGGTCCAACCACGGTAATATGGACAGCAACTGATGCAAATGGAAATGTTTCAACAGAAGAGCAGATTATTACAATAGTAGATACAACAAAGCCTGTACTAGTAGTACCTGGACCAGTAACAGCAGAAGCCATTGCTATTGAAACACCTGTAAGCATAGGCGGAGCAACAGCGAATGATATCTTTACGGTAGATGTTATTAATGATGCGCCTGAGAAATATAAGCTAGGAGAGACAGTAGTAACATGGACAGCAACTGATGCAAATGGAAATGTTTCAACGGCAAAGCAGGTTATTACAATAGTGGATACAACAAAACCAGTGATAACAGCTCCTGCAGATGTAACAGCAGAAGCAACTGCTATTAATACACCTGTTGAAATTGGCGAAGCAGAAGCAACTGACATTTATCCAGTTACTATTACTAGTGATAAGCCTGAAAGCTATACATTAGGAACGAAAATAGTAACTTGGAAAGCAAAAGATGCAAATGGAAATGAAGCAACAGCAGAACAAAAGATTACAATAGTAGATAATATAAAGCCAGAGATAGTTAAGCCAGAACCTTTGATAGTTGAAGCAACTGCATTGAAAACACCTGTAAACTTAGTTTCACCTAAAACCAGTGATATTTATGAGGTTACTACTTCACATAATGCGCCTGCAGGTGGCTTCTCATTAGGAACAACTAAGGTAATCTGGACAGCAAAAGATGCAAACGGAAATGAATCAACAGAAACGCAGGATGTTATTATAGTTGATACTACAAAACCTGTTATAGTTGCACCAGAGGATATAACAATGGAAGCAACAGCAGTAAGAACACTAGTAAGTTTAGGCTCACCTACAACAAGTGATATCTATAAGGTAACAACAACAAATGATGCACCGGCAGATTTTCCTGTAGGAACAACTACTGTAATTTGGACAGCAACAGATGAAAACGGTAATGTATCAACAGCAAAACAGCTTGTTACAATTACAGATACTACAAAGCCTGAATTAACTGTACCTGCAGATGTAATAGAAGAAGCAACTGCTATTGATACACCTGTAAGTATCGGAGAAGCAACAGCTACTGATATCTTTGAGGTTAATATTACAAATAATGATCCTAAAGATTATAAGCTGGGAGAAACAGTAGTAACCTGGACAGCAACAGATGAAAATGGAAATGTATCAACAAAAGATCAAAAAGTAACAATAAAAGATACTACTCCGCCTGAACTGACTGTACCAGAGGATATAACAGCAGAAGCAGTAGCTATTAATACACCTGTCGATATAGGTGAAGCAACAGCAACTGACATTTATCCAGTTAAGATAACTAATAATAAGCCTGACAGCTTTACATTAGGACCAAAAGAAGTAATATGGACAGCAACAGATGAAAATGGGAATGTTACTAAAAAAGTACAGATTATTACAATAGTAGATACCACAAAACCGGTAGTAACAGCACCAGCAGATATCATAAAAGAAGCAACAGCAGTATTAACACCTGTGAATATTGGAGTGCCGATTACAAGTGATATCTATAAAGTAACTGTTAAGAATAATGCACCAGCTGCATATCCAATAGGAACTACTATAGTAAGATGGGAAGTACCTGATGAAAATGGAAATGTAACAATAGTTGAACAGAGAATCACGATACAAGATACTACAAAGCCTGAGCTGATAGCACCAAAGGATATTACAGCAGAGGCAACAGCAGTAAGAACACCTTTAAAAATAGGTGAAGCAGCAGCGAGCGACATATTCAAAATTACTGTTATAAATGATGCTCCTGCAGATTTTCCAATAGGAACAACAGTAGTAAAATGGACAGCAACCGATGAAAATGGCAATGTTTCAACTGCAGAGCAGAAGGTTACAATAATTGATACTACAAAGCCAGAGCTTATAGTACCAGAGGATATAATAGAAGAAGCAACTGCAATAGAAACACCTGTTGACATTGGAGAAGCAACAGCTACTGATATCTTTGAAGTAACTCTTGAAAATAATGGACTTGAAGCATATCCTTTAGGTACTAAAACTGTAACGTGGACAGCAACCGATGAAAATGGAAATGCATCAACAAAAGATCAGAAGATTACAATAAAAGATACTACAAGGCCAGAGCTTATAATACCAGAGGATATAATAGTAGAAGCAACTGCAAGAAGAACACCTGTTGATATTGGAAAAGCAACAGCTAGTGATATCTTCAAAGTAACTATTACAAATAATGATCTTGTAGATTATCCATTAGGAAAAACAGTAGTAACCTGGAAAGCAACGGATGAGAATGGAAATGTATCAACAGCTGAACAGGTTATAACAGTAGTAGATACTACCAAACCAATATTAACAGTACCTGCAGATATAGAAAAAGAAGCAACTGCAATAAGAACACCTGTAGATTTAGGACTTGCAACAGCAACTGATATCTTTAAGGTAACTATTACAAATGATGCTCCTGTGGATTTCCCAAAAGGGACAACAGTAGTAACATGGACAGCAGTTGATGAAAACGGGAATGTTTCAACAGCGGAGCAAATAATAACAATAACAGATTATATTAAGCCTGTACTAATAGTGCCTGCAGATATAACTGTAGAAGCAACTGCAATAAGAACACCTGTGGATATTGGTTTCCCTATTGTAAATGATATATTTAAATTTACCGTTATAAATGATGCACCTAAAGATTATCCAATAGGTACAACGGTGGTAACTTGGACTGCAAAAGATGAACATGATAATGTTGCAATAGGTAAGCAAAGAATAACAATAGTAGATACTACTAAGCCAGTATTAAAAGTACCTGCAGATATCACAAAAGAAGCAACTGCAGTAAAAACACCTTTAGATATAGGTGAAGCAACAGCAACTGATATCTTTAATGTAGAAATCACAAATGATGCACCTGAAGCATATTCATTAGGTACTACAAAAGTAACATGGACAGCGATAGATGAAAATGGAAATGTTACAACAGGTGAACAAAAAATTACAATAGTAGATACTACAAAACCAGTACTTGAAGTACCAGAAGATATAACAGCAGAAGCGACAGCACTTAGAACACCTTTAGATATAGGTGAAGCAACAGCAATTGATATCTTTAAGGTAGTAATTACTAATGATGCACCTGATGCATATCCAATAGGCACTACTGTAGTAACATGGACAGCAAAAGATGAAAACGGAAATGTTACAACAGGTGAACAAAAAATTACAATAATAGATACTACAAAGCCAGTGCTTGAAGTACCAGAAGATATAACAGCAGAAGCAACAGCACTGAGAACACCTGTAAATATAGGTAAAGCAAAAGCAACTGATATATTTAAGGTAGTAATTACTAATGATGCACCTGATGCATACCCAATAGGCACTACTGTAGTAACATGGACAGCAACAGATGAAAACGGAGATGTTACAAAAGCAGAGCAGCTTATTACAATAGTAGATACTACAAAGCCAGAGCTTACTGTACCAGCAGCTGTAACAAAAGAGGCAACTGCTATTGAAACCCCTGTAAGTATTGGTGTAGCAACAGCAACTGATATCTTTAAGGTAACAATCACAAATGATGCACCTGATGCATTTACATTAGGTACAAAAAATGTGAAATGGACAGCAACAGATGAAAACGGCAATGTATCAACAAAAGAGCAGGAAATAACAATAGTAGATACTACTCCACCACAATTGGTAGTACCAAAGGATATAACAGCAGAAGCAACGGCGCTCAGAACACCTGTAGATATAGGTAGAGCAAGCGCAACTGACATCTTTAAGGTAGTAATCACAAATAATGCACCTGCTGACTATCCAATAGGTGATACAACTGTGATATGGACAGCAACAGATGAAAACGGAAATGTATCAACAAAAGAGCAGATTGTAACAATAATTGATACTACAATGCCAGTATTAGTATTACCTAAAGATATTATAAAAGAAGCAACTGCAAGAAGAACACCTGTAGATATTGGTAATGCAATAGCAACTGACATCTTTGCGACTACTCTTAGAAATAATGCACCTGCAGATTATCCAATAGGAGATACATATGTAGTTTGGATAGCAAAGGATGAAAATAATAATGTGGCAACAGGACGTCAGAAGATAACAATAGTAGATACTACGAAGCCAGAATTAACAGTGCCTGCTGATGTAACAGTTACTGCAACTGGTACGAGAACAATTGTGTCAATTGGACAGGCTACAGCAAAAGACATATTTGACGTAACAATAACAAATAATGCTCCTGCTGATTTCCCTGTTGGAGAAACCTTGGTAACATGGACAGCAAAAGATGCAAACGGAAATATTACTACAGCAGTTCAAAAAGTAACTGTAAAGGCTGTTCAAAGTACAGTAGCACTGAAGGCATATAATTCTACTAAAGCAAGTACATCAAATACAATTGATCCAAGAATCATGCTAGTGAATACAAGCAATACAACAATTAATCTTTCAAATATAAAGGTTAGATACTATTATACTGTAGATGGTGACAAAGGGCAGGCATACTATTGCGATTATGCACAAGTTACGGATTCTGGTTCACAGCGTAATATTACTTCAAGCGTGACAGGAGCTGCTCAAAAGGGTACAGCAAAAACCGGAAGTGATTATTATATTGAAATCAGTTTTTCAAGCAATGCCGGTACTTTAAAACCAGGTGAAAAAGTTGAAATTCAAGGTAGACTTACTAAATCAGACTGGTCAAACTATACACAGACTAATGACTATTCCTTTAACTCAACAGCTACTGATTATACTGATAATTCTAAGATAACAGTATATTCATCAGGTAATTTAATTTATGGTGTAGAGCCATAACAAAAAACAAAACTTTCAGGCTGCCCCTAAAGAGGGGTAGCCTGAAAGTTTTTTATAGGAGTAAAAGATGTAATGAAATTTTTCTACCTTCGAAAAATTTCATTTTTGAGTCTAGGCGTTATAACGAGGCAAGAAAATGTCCCCCACTTCTATAAGTGGCGGGTACCACTGGTTATCAGGCGTTAAAATACTAAAATTTATAATGGTAGTATTTCACCCTATTAAATTTACTAATAGATTAGAGTAGATTTTAGGGGAGTGATAGCATAAATGCAGACACAAAAACCGGCAGAACAAAAGTCAGAACAGGCATCGGGAAGAGTCAGTAATAATTTAAAAAATATACCTGCTTCTCAAAAGCCCGCTACAAAACAAAATACAGTCAGAACAACTGAATATAAAAAAATGATTGAGATATGTCTAACTGAACCAGATTCTATTACACCTGATGAATTTATTGCATTCCAAAGTGCAATGGGATATGGACAGACAGTCAGACTGATGGAAGAGGGGAAACGCCGTAAAATAGCCGGAAAAGGCGAGAAGAAAGGATCAGAAGTAAACTCTACAGCAGGAAAACCTAAGCAGCAGGTGGACACTGCAAAAACAGGCAAAAGTGATGCAAATAAAAATGAAATAAAAACAGATCAAAATAAAGTAACTACAGAGAAAAGCTTGACCAAGACTATTTTGGCTAATGCAAAACCAAATATAAAAGAGCCTGATGCGGAGTCAAAGACAAAGGAACAGGCAACTGCAAAGACAGCAGCACAGGCTACACCGAAGGCAGCGATACAGAC
>JAEWZA010000432.1 GCA_023395575.1 Bacillota bacterium | reverse complement strand
TGCTGGGTTGGTAAAAAGAGAGGTTATCAATTAATTAGTGAGATAGTCTGACTATTACCAACAAAACTTGAAAATCTTGTCTTTCTATACCCGATACAGAAATTGAAAGAAATGTTGGTAACTACCTCAATAACTAATGAAACAGAGTAATTTTCGTACTAACTAATAAGATACAGTCGCAGGAAATTCTTGCGGCTTTTATTTTTGGCGCAGAACCACAGCCACACATTTTTCCCGATTCCGATTTCCTGAATATTTCCACGTTAGGAAGAGTTATATAGCACCTACTTTATAATATGCCACATACAGCTAATGACATTAAAAAGACCATCTGACTAAAGAATCACCTATATGCAGTTTAGCTAAAAGTCAAGAAAACAGATATATAAGGTACTTAATACAGAAATCCCCCTCCCCATTCAGCCAGTAACCTTAAATATACAAGAGTGCCTGCCTTTACAGTGTACTACCCCCTTAGTCCCCCTCTGTATATTGATATAAAAAAGAATTATTAATCATTTAAACTTTTATCAATATGAATAATTTAGTTATCATGCCAACAGAGAACAGAGAGAGAATGAATTTAGGTGAGTTTGCAGAAGAAGCAACCATTATTGCAGAAACTGCAACGCCTAAAAGGGTAAATCATTTCATTGAGGCAAACACCCAAGAAGTTTCTTTAAGTCATTTGAAAAATGACTGCATTACTCCCGTTTTTGCCAAAGACAATGAGCTTACAGTAAACCATGCTGCATTTATTGAAACAGTTTGGGAAGCTGCAAACTCTTACTACAATGGTGAGACTATTGGAACGCCCGATATTCGTGTTAGTCATGTTATTAAGGGTCGCACGCCTGATGCAATCCATAAGCCAGCCAATCAGTTATTGGAATCTGACAAAACTATCTATTATGAAAGGGAAGCTTTCAGCATTGACATTCCTACAATCTATGAAACGGTTGAGGGTAACAAGTTGAACCTTTCGATAGTAGGGGTTAGAGCCTATAACCAAATGAATCTGTATTCAAAGAAAGTTCCAGAACTATTTAGGTTGGCTATTGGCTTTAAGAACCAAGTATGCTGCAATATGTGCATTTTTACAGATGGTTACAAGGATGATTTAAGAGTGAGCAATACAAGTGAACTTTACCGTTCTGCCTTGGAACTGTTCAACAACTACAATCCTGCCAAACATCTGCATTTGATGCAACAGTTGGGCAATACTTCAATGAGTGAACACCAATTTGCACAAATATTGGGTAAAATGAGACTTTATCAATGTTTACCTAATGGCTACCAAAAGAGACTGCCAAGAATGTTATTAACTGACACACAAATAAACAGTGTTGCAAAAGCCTTCATTAATGATGAGAACTTTGGCAGCTTTGGAAATGACTTGAATATGTGGAAGTTCTACAACCTATTAACGGGTGCAAATAAGAGTAGCTATATTGATTCATTCTTAGACCGTTCTTTAAATGCTACTGAAATGGCAGTTGGAATTAATGCAGCCTTGCATGGGGATGAGCATTACAAATGGTTTATTGACTAATTAATGAGAGGACATCTATTTATTTAGGTGTCCTTTCTATTTTCTAACTACTTAAAAATCAAACATTATGGATAAGATAATACAACACATTAAAGACTTGGAAAACAGATTGGGTTATGTGGATAATAATCTCCGATACATCAAAGTGATACAAGCCTTAAAATACTGGTTGGATAAATTTGATAATCAGTTATCAGAAGAAGAAAGAATTAGAGGAGAATTTGCAGCCATTTATGAAAGTTACTTCTGTTCCGGTGGTGGATTTTCCTTTTATGATAGGGTATGTAATTCCATATTAGAATATAAATATGGGAACAGACCTTTCTAATAACTTAAAAATACTACAATATGGAAGATGATGGAAAATTGATTTTATGGGGTACATTGGTAGTTATACTACTGATAATAATTGGTATTATCAATCCTTTTTTACTGATACTGATTTTATCCATCTTTATTTATATACAATCATAGTTGCACTTTTTTATTGGAATGGGACAAAGTTTGAAATTTCTGTTGTTATCATACCATTTTCAGAAATAAAGAACTTTGTCCCGTTCTCTAATATACAGTAACTTTCAAAAACTACAATGTAAGAGAAACTGCAAATAATGGTTATATATAAATCTGATAGAATATACTTCCAAGCCAAACAAATTGCGATAACGTAGCTAATTTCGCACTGGTGCAAGCGTAAGAAAATTATCTTTTAAAAAAGGCATAATATGACTTGTAGCTTATAGTATGTTGATTTTTCGGAATTATTTATAAGTTATAAACAGCCGTACTAATCTGCAATATCAGAAAAACAGCTATAATGTTTATAACTGATAGTAGGTATGAGTTTTAAAAATTATCGTCTTATATGCCCACTTCAAATTTTCATACCGCTATTGAGTTACACAGATTAGATATTGATTTTACTGATTATTTAGTTAGACTGTAAACCTTTATACCTTATATATAATAGAAGATATTCATTTTTCAATCCGTAAAATCTACGGGTACTTTTTTCGGGAAGAAATCTTCTTATAGTCCCCATTCAAAAAAAGTACCTGCTTATGCAATTACAAAGAAAAGAAGCTGATACCACCTAATTACTTACAACAGATATGTTTTGGAACACTTAGAACTGCATTTATCAGCGTTTTATCTTTAGCTATTCAAAACCTTTCGCTAACTTTGCAGCAATTTCAGAGGTCTTAATGCGTTAAGGCACTGAAAGGACATATTTAACGAAAGGTGTTATTGAAATTATCTTCTATGTTCAAATCTCGCAAATTTGACAAAGGTACGAAGATGATAGCAATAGCACCACACCATTTGATATATACCTACCTTAT
>JAEWZA010000378.1 GCA_023395575.1 Bacillota bacterium | reverse complement strand
TACTAACTCTTTAACCTGTTCCTTTGATAAGGTTGACATAAAAATTCCTCCTTGACAATTATTATTTCTAATTCTTGCCAAGAAGGAGTATTTCCTTACTACCATACACAAGATTATTTACATTCTCCACTTATGTGTTCAGAATATATGGCAATAATTTTTAAACTGATAATTCTATAATATTATATTCAGAGCAATTATTTTAGAAGGATGATATGATACCAAGTAGATACTTTTTCATCACTGCAAAGTCAAGAGCGTCAACTTCGCCATTTCCATCTAAATCAGCTAATGCAGTGTTTTCAATTTCTCCTGCACCTAATAGATGTTTCTTTATTAACATTAAATCTAATGAATCTATTGAACCATCAGAGTTAATATCACCTATTTTACCAACTGGAGTTGCTGATTTGTCAAATTTAAACCAGTCTAAGTTCATTAAATAATCACTTTCGCCAGTAAATTTGAGGTATACATCATGTATTCCAGTAACATTACTAATATCGCAGGATACATCTGTAAATGTCTTCCACCCACCTGTGCTAGCCACCGCACATGTTCCAACTAATGTACCTGTTAGGCTATCCAAACGAATCTCTATGTTTCCACCGTTTGATTCACTTCCTGCACTAGCTTGGAATCTAGTAGCACCGTCACCAAAATCAACATTGTAAACAGTGTAGTCTCCATTTTGGATAAATCCAATGTTTTTACCAGTATCAGATGTATTGTCTTCAATCTCAACCCCATATTGGCTTGTATAATCTTCTGCTTCAATTTTATTGAAAGCACTTACTGGTTCTACAGGTTCTACAGGAGTATTATCTTGGAACAAATCTGGTAATAGGTTGTAGATGTACTGGTTAATATAACCCCACCAATGTGTACCACCATTAGCCACCATAAAATAGAAGTTTCCTTGTATAGGATCATTCGAATATACGAAAGTATCTGTTAATTTTTTCAATTCATTAATTTGAGGTACCATATTAGGATATGCAATATCTTCACTGCCTGAAGCACAGAACAACTTGAAGTCATGTGGTGCTTTATAACCGGCTTTCTTTGCAATATTTGCCAGATACGCTGCTGTTTCCGCGGCTTTATTATTACCTCCACCTATTGCCCAACAGTCACCGCTGAGAGGCATAAAATATTTAATATAGTCAAGGCAGTTAATATATGTATACCATGTACATACTGAACCCATTGAGAATCCACCAAATGCCCTGTGATCTCTGGAAGCTTTCATATCCTCAACACTGGTTGATTTTAAATATGTATTATATTTAGTTTCAACAAACGGAATAAGAGTAGTGCTTAATTCCTGAGGGAAACCTGCAACATCATTATTACCTTTGTAGAATGAAGGTGTAACAAATATAGCTGGTTTAATATCTCCCTTTGCAATCATATTATCAATGATTACTTTTAATTCCTTGTTTTGACCTGGGCCTCCGAATAATAAATTCTCATCTTCACCGCCACCGTGCATCAGATATACAACATTATACTTTTTAGAAGTATCAGCTTGGTTATATCCGTTAGGCAGATAGACATTGAAATACTTTGTATCGTTACCCCATTTGTAACTTAACCTTTCAATTGTACCTTGCTTTGAACTAATATTTTTGTACTCATTAGGAAGTGGCCTGTAAACTTTCTCAGTAGCGTCAACAGCTGATACTGGGCTACTAGTAGTAGCTACAATGCTGAGAGCCATGATACCCGACAGAACAAAACACAAGCCCTTTTTAAAACCTTTTTTCAAAAACATAACACATTCCCCCCCAAATTAAATTATTATTTTCGCCCCCTCTATTATCAGACAGTATAAATTTGCATTTTCGTTTTAGCAAGTTCTTGTTTTTTTAGATGATAATAAAATTGCATAAAATGAAAAAGATATTTATTACTGTGTCCGGGTTTATTTTGCAAAAAGCATTTTACGTACCTATTTGAATTTTGCAAAATTCTAGAGTGGTGTATATAATCATTATACAACATTTTGTAAAAATATGAAAATAATTTTAAAATATTTTGGTATTTGTGGGTCGAGTTTTTTATGGCGAACAAGGTAAGAATACAGCTTATATTAAATTAGAAACTCAGAGTTTAATTTGTTGATAAGATAGTATAATATGTATGTAAATATTTATATAATATTTTAGTGAATTAGTTGGTGACGTACGGGATTTTGTGGTAAAACTACATGATATAGTTTTTACACTATGAATCATGAGTAGGAATATAGCTTTCAAGCAGTTGCACAGGTTTTTTACTTGGATTTTAAAAAGTTTTGTTTTAGGAGAGCTTAACCCCTAAACCAAGCTATTTGCTTTTAGCTAATAATGTGGATTTTAACCTTTTATAAATTAAAAAAGAAAAGAGGGGAATTGTAATGACAGAAATACTTAAAGATTTGCAACCATCTGAGGTATTTAAGTACTTTGAAAAACTATCGCAGATTCCAAGAGGGTCAGGAAATGAAAAGGAGGTCAGCGATTATTTAGTATCCTTTGCAAAAGAGCGCAATCTAGAATATGTGCAGGACTCTGCGTTAAATGTTGTTATAAGAAAAAAGGCAACATTAGGATTTGAGAACAGCCCTGCTGTTATTTTGCAGGGACATATGGATATGGTATGTGAGAAAAATAAAGATGTAGAGCATGATTTTACTAAGGATCCACTCAAGTTAAGAATAATTGGTGATATGGTTTATGCAACTGATACAACATTAGGGGCAGATAATGGAATTGCTGTTGCCATGGGTTTAGCAATTTTGGCTTCTAACCAATATCAACATCCAGCTATAGAATTGCTTGTTACAACCTCGGAAGAGACTGGAATGGATGGGGCAATGGCACTAGATCCTAAAAACATTAAAGGAAGGATATTAATTAACATAGACTCCGAGGAAGAGGGGACACTATTAGTGAGTTGTGCAGGTGGACTTACAGCCAGAACAACAATTCCTACAGTATGGGAAGCATTAGATGAAAATCTTATTCCGTACATGGTTAAAATTAGGGGATTGAAGGGTGGACACTCTGGCATGGAGATAGATAAAGAACGAGGAAACTCCAATAAATTAATGGGTCGTATACTTATGACTATTTCGTCGGAAATAGATTTGAGACTTAGTTCAGTAGATGGTGGTTCAAAGAGTAATGCAATTCCCCGAGAAACAGATGCCATTATTTTAGTAAAAACTGATGATAAAGCATTAGTTGAGAAAAAATTATTGGAATTAGAAAAAATATTTAAAACTGAAATGAGAACATCAGATACTGATGTAAGAGTGGAATTTGAAGTTTTAACTACCAAGCCTCAAAAAATGCTTTCCAAAGCAGCAACTAATAATGTTATTAATTATTTGTACTTGCTGATAAATGGAGTTACTTCCATGAGCATGGATATTAAAGGGTTAGTAGAAAGCTCCTTGAACCTTGGTGTGGTTTTCACTAATAAAGATTCGATAGAATTTGTTAGTTCAATCAGAAGTTCGGTTAGAAGCTTAAAAAATGAACTAACTAATAGACTTATTGTAACTGCTAAACTAAATGGTGGAAGTGTTGTTACAGAATCTGCTTACCCTGAATGGTCATATAACCCTGATTCAAAAATAAGAACAATTTTTGAAGAGGTATATGAAAAAATGTACAAAAATAAGCCATGTATAACTGCAATACACGCTGGTCTAGAGTGTGGACTGTTTGCTGAAAAATTTCAGCAATTAGATGCTATTTCTTTTGGACCCAATATATATGATGTGCATACGCCTAACGAGCATATGAGTATTTCATCAATTCAGAGAATGTGGGAATATTTATTGGAAGTATTAAAAAATATAAAATAATTCAACTTTCCCAGCATAATTTTGTCAATAACAAGTATATATCTTCTATATTGCCATGTTTATTAAAATTATATATGTTAGACAATAAAAGCTGCTGAAATAGTGGCTTTTATTATACAGGTGCGAGGATGGATTTTATTAATAAATAAGCCAGCCTGCTTATGCAGACTGGCTTATTTTCATCAATTATGAATTTTTTATTTAGCAACAGGGAATTTTGTTATAATTCCAAGCAGGTATTGCTTCATAACAGCGAAATCTAATGCATCTACTGTTCCACTGGCATCTACATCTGCAGCAATCATACCATTTTCAGCTGGGAATTTGGTAATGTTTCCGAGTAGATATTGCTTAATGAGTGAATAATCTAATGCGTCTACACTGCCGCTGCCGTCAAGATCACCATATACTACTGTTGGTGTAGGTGCAGTAGCAAGAGCGGCTTGCATTGCATAATAAGATGGTTTTGGATTATAGTTTTTATCAAAGATTAAAGCATTATCTCTGCCTGGGAAAGTATTTGGTACCCATGAATGTTTATCAGTGAAACCCCAAACTTGAATAGCCTTTACTGCAGGCTGTGCCATACATTTCTCGATAATATTCTTGTAGTAGCTAGCTTGTTTTTCAAGTTCAGCTGAATTAGTATTGCTGGACACACGTACATCCATCTCAGTTATGTATATCTCTAGGCCTAAATCTGCAAAACGCTGCATATTTCTAGCAAAGTCATCATAGTCAATTGCATATTGTATATCCAAGTGCATCTGGAAGCCTATACCATCTACAGGTATACCACGGTTCTTAAAGTCTTTGAGCATTTCATAAGCAGCGTTGGACTTAGGACCTGTATACTCAAGATTGTAATCATTGTATACTAGCTTAGCGCTAGGGTCAGCAGCACGAGCACGGATAAATGCTTTCTCAATAAAGCTCTTACCCATAGTTCTATACCAGAATGAATTTCTATAACTTCCATTTTCTTCAAAAACCTCATTGGCTACGTCCCAAATTGCAATCTGGCCTTTATATCGAGCCATTACCTTGTCAATATGATTGTTCATTGCAGACTCCATAGCGCTAGCACTAAGATTCTGTATCCAACCTGGAGCTTGACTGTGCCAAACAAACGTATGTCCATGAACCGTATAATTGTTGGTTTTTGCCCAGTTCATAAGCTTATCTGCTTCAGTCCAGTTGAAGTTGTTTTGTGAAGGTTCTAAAGCATCCCATTTCATACAATTTTCAGCAGTTACCAGATTAAATTCTGGAGTGGCAGTGCTGAGGAATTGGGCAGAATCCGACATTGTAGTAAAACCACTTGGGAATTCGGTTCCCACAAGAACTCTGCTTTGTACGTCCTTTAATCTTTTACCCGTTGGTGTAGCGGCACTAACTGTTGCCGAGAAAACCATCAGTGTTGTCATAAAGACAGCAAGAGCCACTGATACTGATTTGATACTTATTCTTCTCATAAATCAATTCTCCTTTAATTTAGTATAGTACTTGTGCCTTGCAAATAATGCATTTGCTTTTTGCAAACGGTGACTGATTCTAAATTTCGTTTCATCCCATTAATGCTAAGATACACATTGACATGGAATTTCGTTATAGCTATAAGTAAGTATTTACTTATACATGTAAAAACAATTATATTGTACTGTTGGTATCTGCATCTGATGCTGTCAACCCATTATTTTATGGGGAATTGGTTATTGAACCAAGCATGCTTACTTCACTAGTCAATAGGTAATTGAATTTACACTGCTGCT
This sequence comes from Bacillota bacterium, assembly GCA_023395575.1. GTDB lineage: Bacteria > Bacillota > Clostridia > Acetivibrionales > DSM-1351 > Ruminiclostridium. The sequence goes on along the minus strand of JAEWZA010000378.1, from coordinate 2,683 downwards.
ACTATCAAGCTCACCGTATGCTATCCCCTTGTCTGTTTACCATTAAACTGCCACTAGTCGAAATAAAATAGGTACTATATTTATGCCGAAACCTAATACTTAGTAATACTGTATTATTGCATAGCTTACCATACAGGGTTTGTCTACCTAAGTATACAACTGCATGCAGCTGAAACAAAACAGGCTTCCAAAATTTACATATAGGGTAATCGATACTGGGATATCAATAACCTTAGCGCTAGTGTGTTTTTTGGTTATAGACATATTTATAAGATATCTGTTATATTTATTCGTAAATGTTGTTTTTTTTTTGTCGCTAATAAAAATTTTGATAAATAGAGCTGCTAGTCTTAAATGCCGTTTCAAGCTTTGGAAGCTATTTCAGTAAAGCCTTAGATGGGGCAGCTTTTAGTTAGAAAATCATTACTGAGTTTTAGACTATGAAAGATAGGAGATATTTATGGACATCACAATTATAAAAGAAAACAATTTCGGAATAGCTGTTGTCAATAGCAGCGAAATATTGATTACAGATGTTCAGTCAGCTTTGGATTTAATGGCAACAGTAAGGTACGGGTCAGGTTGCGATAGAATTATTCTGAGAAAATCAGCTATAGTCGAGGATTTCTTTGATCTAAAGACAAGGCTGGCTGGAGAAATTTTGCAGAAGTATGTTAATTATTATTTTAAAGTTGCAATTATTGGAGATTTCTCGGTGTATTCTAGTAAAAGTCTGAAGGATTTTATTTATGAGAGCAACAAAGGGAAACACATATTTTTTGTGTCTGATGAAAAGCAGGCAGTAGAAAAATTAAGTGTAGATTAGTAAGGGTGTTTGTTAAACCTCTAGTTTAGAATACTAATATTTATAATATTTTAAATAAAAAAGTATGTTTATTTATATGACTAAATGTATGCATGCTTAAGATGCTTAGCGGGAATGCTTAAGCATGCATAAGTTTATAAATGAGTGCGTTGTTAAAAGCTTGTGGTGGTTTTTCGGGTAATTGATAAATCATGGAGGGGATAAAACTATGGAACATATTAAGTTTAACACTGTAGATGAGTATATTATGCAATTCCCTAGCGAGATTCAAGAAACTCTTCAAGAGTTGAGGCAGTTAGTTAAGGATGTTGCACCAGAGGCTGAAGAAAAAATCAGCTACCAAATGCCTACGTATTATTTGCATGGCAACTTGGTGCACTTTGCAGCATATAAAAACCATATTGGATTTTATCCTGCTCCAACAGGTATTGAAGCTTTCAAGGATGAATTATCAAGATATAAGAGTGCAAAAGGATCTGTTCAATTTCCCATTATGGAAGCATTGCCCTTTGACTTAATAAGGAAGATTGTTGAGTTTAGAGTTATTGAGAACAAAAATAAAGCTGCAAAAAAGCGTAAATAGAAATGATAAGTAACATAACAAATCTGATATTTTCAACTTTTTTATATTTTACCATTATCTATCATAATGATAGTTCCGATAATAATATTGGAAGTATTATTAATATTATAAGGATTTTTTAGTAAAATCAGTTGCTGTTCAGAACCTTCAAACTATAGCTTTTATCCTTTTAGTGGATAGTAATTGATTTTTTGTGTTAAAAGTATACATAATAAGTATTTAATTCCCATTTGTGGGGTGTGCAAAGTAAACACAAATAATATCTTCAAACTGACTTAGGTGGATTACTAAATTAACGAAGAAAATTCAGTTTACACTAAAGAGCTTTGATAAGTGATTTTTTGCTGAAGTTTTTACTCCAATTCAGTGCAATATTGGATTTGGGAATTAAGTTTGATTTGCTCGGAAACAGAGATATGCAAGCATGGCGTATTTTCGAGCAGGGAAAATATAGTATATTTTCCGTTCTAAGGTGAATTAATCTGTTTAGCAAAGGCATATATATTAAAAATAGAAGGCTTCAACAGAGGTTTCACCAAAATTTAGTGCCAAATAGGGCGTGGGAGTTTATCATGGATTTAACAAACTGTTATTCTGAATTAAAAGCTTCACTTGAAGCATTGAGTAAGGAAAATATAAACGATTTGTCATATTTGCACGATAGAGTTATGGTGAAATTACAGTTGTTTATTTATACATACAAGATTGGAATAGAAGAGTATAATAAGCTAAAAGTTACATTGTCATCTGAAATAGAAAATTTTGAAGCTAGTGAATCAATAGCCAAAGATACAGGAAAATCAACATTGATGATTTCAGGGTTAGCTGTTATATTTATTCTGATATCACTACTGGAAATGGGAGTTAGCGCAATAATTATTTATCTCTTATTTTTCGGAGGTATAGGATTTTTACTGTGTTTAATGGATATTTCTGCAACGGATCAGAGACTTGACAAAAGAAAAAAGGTTATTTATAAAATGTGCTTGGAAATACTTGAGAAAGAAAAACTAGATATAGAGATAGGTATAAATTATAACAATGTTGAGGCATAATGAAGGACGATATAAATTAGAGACTTACTATATTAAGAAAAAGTGAACTCCCATTCAGTTTTACTGAATGGGAGTTCACTTTTAAACTAAAATTACTATTTTCCCTATCCACATTGTTTGCATAAACCGAAAGATATGCAACCCTTTAATAATGTACATATATGTTTATATTCATTTGATGATATGCTATATTTATTTAGAACTTGCTGAGTAGGGGAA
>JAEWZA010000263.1 GCA_023395575.1 Bacillota bacterium | reverse complement strand
ATGAAATTTCAGCAGACAATGCATTAGCTAATGCAATTAAGGCAGTAAAGGAAAAAATTGAAATACCTGAAGAATGTAATATGTTTAATTACTACATAAATAATGAAGGAGACTTAACTTCATTTAGCCTAGAATGGACCAGTGATACTGAGGGTAAAACTATTAATGTTACTATTGATGAAAATAATCTAATCAGACGTTATTATTGGTTTGATCGTTCTACACATTCTTATGATAAAAAAATACCTAAGTTTTCAGAAGATCAAGGGAGAGAAATTGCAGAAAAGTTTATAAACATTCTTGATTCAAAACTATTAAAGCAATACAAGCTTATTAAGCAAAACAATACCTACAGAGAAGAAAATGAATACGTATTTAACTATGTAAGAGAGGCAAATGGTATAAAATACTATTCTAACAATATAAGTATCAGTATAAATAAGTTTACAGGAGTTGTTAGCAACTATAACTGCTCCCACTCAAGTAAAGTTACTTTTGAAGATGCTTCTAAGATTATAAGCAACGAACAGGCCAAGAAAGCGTTTGTTGATAAGCTGGGTCTTAAATTGGTATATATGATAAAGACAAAAGACAAGATGCAGACTTCATATTTAGCATATGTACCTAAATATTCAAACAAATATATAGATGGCTTGACAGGTGAAGTAGAGGATATTACTACTGAACGTTACTTATATGATGAGTTTGGTTTAAAAACTACTTTTTCCGAAAAGGCAATGGTTACAGCAGCAGCAGGTGGAAATATCAGTTTAACACCTGAAGAAATTGAGGCTGTTAAGAAAATGTCAGATGTTATGTCCAAAGAAAATGCTGATAAAAAGGTAAAGGGTATAAGCTTCTTTGGTCTTGATGACGGCTTCAAGCTTAAAAATTCTTATTTGAGTAAGGATTGGAGAGACAATGAATCATTTATATGGTATTTAAATTATACAAAGGAAATAAGTAAGGATAAAGCCTTATATATAGATATACAGATTGATGCAAAAACTGGTGAAATTCAAAACTTTGGCTTTACTGGTTCACAAGAAGAAAGCACAAAGACAAAAAAGACTGAGGAAGAAGCAAAGGCTATCTGTGAGGATGTATTAAAAAGCCTAATGCCTAGTAAATATGATAAATTAAAGTATGATGACAGCTATTCAGATACTTTTGAGAAAAAAACACAGGATTATTTTACCTTCAAATTTGTCAGAATGGAAAACGGAGTAGAATGTTCGGACAATTATGTTCAAATATCATATGATAATATTACAGGAAAAGTTTCCGGAGCAAATAGCAATTGGAGCAAGAATTTAACCTTCGATGCTCCAAAAGACACGATAGCCATAGATAAAGTTTATGAAATTCTTTTTGACAAAATAGGCTATGATATCAGTTATGTTAGAGATTACTCAAAAGTAGAAAATGAAAAGATATGGGGAGATTTTGAAGGGCCTTATAATGCTGTTTTAGGTTACTTTATTAATACAGATAAGCCAGCTGTAATCAGTGCTCAAACTGGTGATGTTCTGGATTATTCAGGTCAAATTTACAAAGAAAATGTAGTAATGGACTATTCTGATATTGAAGGACTAAAGGCAGAAAATGAGATTAAGATTCTTACCCAAATGTCTATAAGATATTTTGATAGCCAACTAAAGCCAAAAGAAAGCTTACTTCAGAAAGATTATTTTGTTTTACTGAGCCAGCTAAATAATCAGTTCTATTTTGGTAACAAAATGGATGATGAAGCCATAGAAAACATGTATAATTCTTTAATATATTCAGGAATAATTACTAAGGAAGAAAAAGCACCAACAGCAGCACTGAGCCGAGAGGAAGCAGCAAAGTATTTTGTTAGATTTCTTGGCTATAAGAATGTTGCAGAAATAAAGGGTATATATAAATCTAACTTTAAAGATGCTAATAAAATTAATCCTGATATGCTAGGATACGTTTGCATAGCATCGGGCTTAAAGGCGATGAATGGCAGTAATGGAAACTTTAATCCAAAGAATAAGATGACTAGGCTAGAAGGACTTTTGAGCATTTATAGTTATTTGAGCAATAAATAAACTTATTTCTAAAATCTTTGTTTTTAAAAAATTGAGTAAATAAGAAAGAGTGCAGTTTTAAAGAAATTAGATATAAAAAGTGGGGGACTGGCAAATTGTCAGTCCCCTAAATAATAGGGATTTATCAAAAAAATAGATAAAAGCGATTTAATAAAAAAAGTGAACTGCATATAGCATAGAAATTAAATTATGGATGAATACTCATTCCATTGAATAATTATACATTACATAAATATAAAATTCAACTATAATTTAATTTAATTAGAATAATTTTACAAAATTTTATTGTTGAGCTACAACAGAAGTATAAACCAGAAGTATAAATTGTAACTTAACTTCGCACATAAAAATTAATTGGTGTGGCAGAATTATCAACAAATATATTTGACTATGAACCATAACAAAGATAAAATTAAGTAAAAATATAAATTATATTATGGAGGAACAGCAATGCTAACACATATTGTATTAATCAGATTAAAGGATAAAAGCGAGGAAAGCCTGCAGAAAATGAAGTCGGAATTACTAGGGCTTAAAGGGCAAATTCCTTGTTTGAAATTTATAGAAGTTGGAACAGACATAGTACATTCAGAAAGATCATTTGATGTTGGACTATATACAAAGTTTGATTCATTAAAGGATATGGAGGAATATCAAGTACATCCAGCACATCTTAAGGTTCTAGAGTATATTAAAGTTGCAAAAGAATCTTCAGTTGCAATTGACTATGAAAGCGAAAACTAAAATTATCATAAAAAATTACAGTTTTAGTTTTTATATATTGGATAGAATAAGTTTGAAAGAAATTAAGTCCATGCACCTTACATTTTAAGTTGTACTCAAACTTCGCACATAAAAATATAATGGTGTGGTAGAATTATCAATTATTTCTAACCCAACTTTCGAATGAAAAGTCAAGCCGTGCTCAAGTAGAGTAAAGGCTTGTTGTTTGGTAAACTAACTTATAAAATTATCTGACTTTTCATTTGATATTACTACCACACCTAATATTATTAGGCTTTAAGCAGCATATTTAACTGAGAAGTTTGAGTAAAGAATTATATTACTTGGAGATAAAAATGAGAAAATATACATTGCTGATATTGTTTTTTTTAGTGTTTTTTACATCTGGTTGTACTAATAATTTATATTCAAACAAAGAAAT
>JAEWZA010000218.1 GCA_023395575.1 Bacillota bacterium | reverse complement strand
GTTAAATACTGAGCAAATGCACCATGTCTTGTAACACCAACTGCATGCATGTCGACACAAAAATTCTGCCGGTTTTCCTTACAGGCATCACATGTTTCACAGAAAATGTTAGGGTCTGCTGCAACATGCTGTCCAACCTTGAACTTTGTAATCTTTTTGCCAATATCAGCCACAACACCTGAGAACTCATGACCCGGAATTCTCGGATAGCTCCCAAAATATTCACCTTTATATATGTGCACATCCGTGCCACAAACACCTGCTGCCTTGACCTCAAGAAGTATTTCATCATCGGCAGGAACAGGTATTTCTGTGTCTCTGACTTTACCAACTTGTGGTTTTTCAATAAAAAAAGCTTTCATAATAAAATCACCTTTCTTTATGTCCTGATCCTCCATTTTTACTCCTAATTATATAAGTCTTTCATACACAAATGCTGAGATGACTTTATTTTAAGTCATGCTACAAACTGCACTTGTGTGAATAAAAATAATAACTATAAGAAGATACTGTATAGCCACTTACTTAGCAAGACTTACGTACTATAAATTCAGCTGGAAGATTATATTCTGTATATGGCCCCTCAGGGTTTTCAATTCTTTTAAGTACAAGCTCTGCAGCCATGGCTCCTAGCTTTGCAACCGGTTGTTTTATGGTTGATAAGGGAGGATTAGTAATTGTAGCCCAATTGTAATCATCAAATCCTATGATTGCCATTCGTTTAGGTATAGAAATATTATTATTAGAAAGACACTTCATTGCTCCTACAGCCATCAAATTATTTGATACAAAAATTGCTGTGGCATCAGTCTTTATAAGCTCCTCAGTAAGTTGATAACCACTCTCGTGTTTAGAATCTCCCCTTTTAATAAGGCTTTCATCTAATGGTATACCATTTTGCTCAATAGCTTCCAAATAACCCGAAAGCCGTTCATCTGTTGTACTCAATCCATCTCGTCCAGCAATATAGCCTATCCTTTTATGACCTTTTTTAATAAGGCTGGATACCGCATTATAAGTAGCTGTTTTTCCGTCTACCATAACTACATCAGCCTGTAATTTATAAGTTTTTCTGTCAATAAACACTATTGGGTATTTTATGTCCGTAAACATGGACCTATAGTCAAATTCTCGGCTTGTAGGTGCTATAATTATTCCGCTTACTAGTTGTGAACTCATAAGCATTATTTGTTTCTTTTCTATAGATATACTTTCTCCGGTATTACAAAGAAAAAGACTATATCCCTTTTCACTTAAAACACCCTCTATTGCCTCAGCTACTTCAGTGAAAAAAAAGTTTGAAATATCCGGAATAAGAAGCGCTACCGTATTTGTCTTATTAGTACGTAAGCTTCGTGCCATGGAATTTGGTACATATTTTAGCTCTTCCATTGCAGCTAATATTTTTGTTCTTGTTTCCTCTGATACAAAGCGAGTATTGTTTATAACATGCGATACTGTCGCAACTGAAACACCTGATTTAACAGCTACATCCTTAATACTAGCAGTCAAGTTTTTAATCATCCCCCCTTTTATTCGGATTATTACGTAATCGTTTGCGTAAACGTTTACGTATTGATTAATTAAATATTAAATCATTTCCTTTGAACTGTCAATACTATTTTGTATATAATTCGACATATTTTTTCTATTCATACAGCTTAAAAATAAGAGATATGGCAACTAAGAATTCGCCTTTACTGAATTCTTAGTTGCCATATCTCTTTAGCTGCAGTAATAGACACTTTATTGCTACACCTTTTATAGTATTTAATAGTGTATATGGTTAGCAACCTTTTATACCCTCACTTCTAATAGTGAGGCATATACAACTATGGATAACGGTTTCCTGAGACTTTTCAAGGCATATCCAACCAAATAAATAGTAATATCAGCCACATTTTAGACAATCATTTTTTAAATCTGCACTCAAATGACTGATGTTTTCCATCGATTTTGATATCCCAATTATCTCATTATTTTCTTGTTTTAATGTAGCCAATACTTCCTCAATTGAAGCTGAATTCTCTTATGATATACTAGCAACATTTTCAACACGTTTCTGAATATCAATAAAGCTTATATTTTCATTTAATATATCTGTTCCTTTTTCAATTTGTACAAAAGACTCTTGAATCTTTTGTAGAAGCAAATCAGCTTCCTCTCTTTTTAAATTACTAGCATCAATTAAACCTTTACCCCATTTAGTCAGGAAATATAAAGCCACAATGATAGCATTATAAGCAATAATAATACAAACCATAGTAGCTATACTATTATTCGATCCTAAAAAATTTGCTTGATTTGTAAAATACAAAAATAATATTGCAACATCTACTACTGCTCCAAAAACAATTACGAGTCTACTATTAAAATACAATGCAATCATAACTGCAGAAAGGCAGTATACGTAATGAAAATCAAGAGCAAAACCATTTAACACAAAAAGTGCGGTAACTGCTGTAACAGGAATTAAGCCAAAAAGTAATGCTTTAATAAACCTTTTCATAGGTATAAAATATAATATAGTTGCAACTATTGCTACTGGTATTGCGCTTATGGAATTAATTATCGCAAGATTAATTGGTTCAGTTATAAAAGTCTGAGCTATCATCGCCATTACAACACACCAGGTTATACCTATATTAACTTTGTTTACACGGTTTATATCATATCCATCTAGAGCTTTAATCTCGTTTTTCATAATAGAATACTCCTTCTGCATAAAAATAAATTTATGTATACTATCGTAAATATATTTTTAAACGCCACCTCATATCGACATATAACGACACTTTTCATTTTAATATAAGTTATCATCTTTTACAATATCAAATCAACAATCCTTTTTTATCATTTTTAGTTTTATGTTTGACAATTTTGTTACATTTTGTTATATTAAATTTGTCGGGAATTCAAGTATGTTCAGTATTATCGAATTGTTCAGGCTTTATTTTGGATTAACTGAAATAATGCCATGTGGCATTAAGGAGAAAAATAGTACTCACCTTTTATTCTTAATGTTCATTAAAATGGAAGCTACAATTAGTAGCTTCCATTTTATTATTTAAATTAACTCGCCATGCTAATTTATTTTGAACTGAGTTTGCAGGTACACTACTTATTATTACTTATACGCGAGTACAACTTAGATAAATGGGATACTTGGTTAAAGATATTTATTGAATTTGTTGTTGAAGAATAGTTGAGTATACCGTAAAACCTTCACGAGTAGTCCATTTTGATAAGTTTATACGGGAGTACCAGTAATCCAGTACTTTTATTTACCTGCAAGTTTTATAACATAATTAGTGCAACGCATTAAATTAAGTTGAGCAAAATTCTATTTTGTAATATGACTAAAAGTTCTTAATATATCATTAGCAAGCTTTGGTACTCTTAATATATTCAAATGTCCAGCACTGTACTCATATACATGGTGAAATTTAACATTATTTATAAGATACTCATAATCCTCTTGAAGAACAATTTGATCATAAAGACCATATGCAAGTACTATCCTTTTTTCAAATAAATAATTGTTATTTCTAGTTAACGGTTCAAAATGAGCCATAGCCCTTTTTATATCTTCAAGTTCGTATCCATATTCACATAGCTCATTTTTTATGTTTACAAGCAGTTTGCTTTCCCAAGTTAATTTTGATAATACACTAACAGAATTAATAATAAACAAATTGTCTATATCATTGCAGACTGATGCCAAAAGCAATGAAATACAACCTCCCATACTAAATCCAGTAATGCATATGGGCAAGCTGCTTTTATCTTTAACTATTTTATAGGTTGCATACAAATCATATACTGCCTGATTTATTGCCCATTGAGATCTAGCCACATCTGCACTCCAAAAATATTCTCCACTGAAAACACTCTTTTCAGGCACCCTGTCATGGTGATATGGCAACATCATCAAATATACATTTAGCCCCAAATTATTGAGCATTGTAATTAAAAATTGGTAAATACTTAGATTATCCTCAAACAGACCATGTACAAAAACAATATTCCCAATAGCATTTGGGGTATCATAAATTATAACGCTAACACAATCATTTTCTTTGTAGGATGTTTTTATGGGTGATTTAAACCTTAGTTTTTCAATATTATCATCACTAAAATATCTCACATCTAGGTATTCAATATTTATACTGTCTATATCCTCAAAGGGATTTGCTTCTATTAAATCAAATAGGCTTTTTTGGGGATTATGCCTTACTTTTGACAATTTACTTTCTATTATTTTATTTATGGCAATAGTATCAACATAACGTGAACTTTGTTCATTCATATAAGTTTCTCCTCGAATGCAAGTGATAGTGAGCAATGTTCATTCTGAATTGAAACTGTCCTTACTTTTTCAATAGATAGCCCTTGTAAAGTAGTTACCTCCTGCACTGTGTCAATTTTGCTAAAATCCATATTCATACCTACCTTCTGAAGCTTTGATATAGCTTCCTTTCTAGTCCAGTACAGCGTAGCAAGGAAATCAGCCTCACTTTTATCATTGTTATTGTTTAATTGACTTAATTTATTAATCTCATTAATTTCATTTATCGTATAATATAACTTCAACATTGGTTCAAATAGGCTAATTGTGTTTTCAATATCCACTCCTATCCTATTCCTTGATACTAAAGTCAAGCAGTATGGATAAGAATGAGAAATCGATATATTTAACTGTGGATATTCCTCAATAAATGGTGCTGAATTTAACCCATTTTTAATACTGATTTTTGCAACATCTATATTAGCGATATCAGTATTATCACCTTTTGCAAAAAATTTTTTAGTAGCCATTTTACCTGCATATCTGCCAGCCATCCACTGTATGCGTTTTTTAGGGTTTTCATATTTATTGATAATAGTCCTTTCAACCTCTGAAAAAACTCCCCATACATTTTTATCCTTGCCAAATACCTCTCTCATAAAGCGTCTAAGATTAATGATTTCATAACTAAACTCATATTTCTTAGCAGTATTCTGCAAGAAACTATTCAATTCTCTTATAACCATTTCATGTTCCATTTTATTTCCTCAGTAGAACCAAAATTATAAGCAATGCTAAGCTGCGTCATCTCTTGGTACTTAAACTTGCATATTAACTACACTATAACCTAGCTTTTTAATACTTGGTTACTATTCAGCCATTGACAATACAATATACAACATATGCTTTGACAAACTTATAAACTATATTTTAGGTGTTCATATTTATCAATGGATAGTTGGGTTAGAAATAATTTTGGCAACAAACCATTGATAAGTATGAATACCCATAGTCTATGGTTAATTTTAAGAGGACTGAATAGTAACAATATATATACTTTATATTACTGGTTAATGAGTCTGAAGGTTGCATTTCTAGCATAACTGCAAAGTTCATCTTTCTCATCTAATATTGCTATACGATATGTGCGAAATTCTTCATCCTCGGCTACAGCTTCTGCAAAAACCCTGAAAAATCCATCCTTTTTGGGAACTTTAAGAATTCCAAATTCTTCAACCTTCCATGGCAAATATATATTATTTTTCTTTGTAACACAATCCTGAGCCGCCCCTTGATACATTGCATCAATAAAGCAAGGATTTATAAGCAGCTTATCTAGAGGATAATTCTTTTCATAGATTTGTTCTGTTGGGAACAGTTCTGGGAAAATAACCCCCTTATCGTTATGAAGAAAATTATCTATTTTCCTTAATTCCTCAGTTTCAGCCATTCTCCAATATAATGGCCCAAGATTTAAAATCTGATTCCCTGCACTATCTAATAAAATATCCTTTAGGTCAAGCTTGCTGGTAATGCTAAATTCATTATTTTTAACCCATTCCCAATTTAATGGATACATATCCTCATAATTCTCAACCTTGTCTGATACAAACATTCCTCCATGAGTTATTAGAGTTTCTTTACCCATCTTTTGGGGCTTAAAGAAGGAATGTACTGATATCTTCCAGCCGTCATTGTCAGGCTGACCATCAATAAATAATTCTCTGTCCTTGTCACGGAAAAGTTTAAATGGATTCACAAATTCCAAATTGCGCAAGCAATAGCTGTCCTGTTTACCAGCCTGCAGTGCAAAGTACTCCGTACAAAGCTCCATAATACATGCAGCAGGCAATAACGGAACATTCCTAAGT
>JAEWZA010000178.1 GCA_023395575.1 Bacillota bacterium | reverse complement strand
TAAATTAACTGCTGAACCACCACTATTAGTTACTTTAATTCTCGCATTTATCGTATTTGATGAAGCTGGCGAATTCCCATTATTAAACTGTACTGATAAGCTTGTACTTGCTGCAAAAGTAATACTTGCAGATGCAAGTATTGTTATTAACATGCTTAGCACCATAAGACAAGAAATTATTTTTTTCCTCATAGTGTACCTCCCTGTTGTTATTATGTGTATGAAAACCAAACATTTCGCCATTTGTATCTTCTAGGTTTCTCTCATGTATTCAGTCGCTCACAATCCATCACAGTTATTTGAATAACTGTTTGTCCTATAAACCTTTAGTTTATAAAGATTGAATAACTAGCTGAATTAATTTTTTCACCCCCTTAATATTTTTTGGCTAGTTGGTTTTTCATAAACTACTAAATTCATTTAGCTTTTATTTAAGTAAATTATGTAATCATTTACATATTTTTACTTATGCTGATATATATATGCGTTGGAAAATTTTTCCTTGTGTCGGTCAAATTTATTTTTTTTTGAAATTTTGTAAAATTTTTTTAAATATTTTTTTTAATAACTAAGTGAGTATTTCCCTCTCTAATTTTTTACTTCAATTAATCTTCAATTTAGTTAGCTTTAACTTGTTGTGCTTATTTCGAACTGAGTTTGCAGTAAATCTACTTATTGCTTTTACTGGTACGCAAGTACAACTTAGATAAATGGGTTACTTGGTTAAAGATATTTGTTTGAATTTGTGGGTGAAGAATAGTTGAATTTTACCGCAAAACCTACACGATGTAGGTTTTAGCTTACAATGAAGCATCTATCAACGAGATTTATTGAAGTTAGATAAAGCAATGGATTTTCAACCCATGGGTACTGGTTTGGTCATAAAAAAAAGATACACAAGTATTACCCTGTGTATCCTAGAATTCAATATATTTAATAATTATTTCTATTATTTATAGCTTATTTGCTTAACAACAGTAATTTTAACTTTGCAATGTCAATTGCATCTATATTTCCATCCTCATTCATATCTGCATTTTTTACATTGATCTTTACATCAATACCTAATAAGTGCTGTTTTAATATTGCAAAGTCTATAGCATCAACAGTCCCATCGTCATTTGCATCCCCTAAAGTTACAACTGGATCTGGATCTTCTGGGTCCTCTGGATCTACTGGGTCTTCTGGATCAGGTGTATTAAAATACTCACCTAAAGAAATTCCGTTTGAACCAAGTGGTACTACATGGTCAAGTCCAATAAATTTACCTGCTTTTGTTTGCCATAATGCAGGCTTTAAAAGTCCATACTTTTCCATATCCCATGTTGACCAATCGTTTCCGATTAATCCTCCGGTATCACCTGAATTTGGGTTTATGCACCAGAATGTGTGATTAATGCGTTTCTCAATCATATAATCTCTTAAAAGTGTCATCCATTTTTGGTTCTTGCCACCATCCATGTGTCCTCCCCACTCACCTATGAGAAGCGGAGCTATTCCCTGATCATCAATGTATGCCCAAGTATCATACCAATAGTCATCTAATAGTGTTTGTGTTGTAAAGTCCTTGTCAAACCATGTCTGAGCATAAACTGAAGGGCCATAGTCATGTGGAGAGTATACAATCTGGCTGTTTAGGGGACCCAAATCAATAGGATAATCCTTTACGCCTCTTAAGTTACCACCCCACCATGCTCCATACCATGGAGAAGCATCCCCACTTGCTCCAAAAATATCAGGAGTATCAAATGTATAACCTTTTTCAGTCTTTGGATATTGTTCAATACCTTCAATCATTATTAACAGTTTTGGATTTTCTGCGAGTATTGCCTTTGAACATTTCTCAGCAGCATACTTCCAGTTATTCTCATCTTTGGAATTATCCCATTTAGCAATGTCAGAAGGACAGGTATTACCTGTAAAACCACGTTTTCCGTGTGGTTCATTTTTCAAATCAAATGCCAAAATAGTATCATCATTCTTATATTTTTTAGCAAGCCAAGCCAAAGTATCTATCCACATATCAGTTGTAACAACCCCTGCTGTAGATGTATCTTTACCGTACCATAATTCATAATTATGTCCTGAATTGTTAGCATCAGGGCTATGTACATCGATCATTACTTTTATTCCAAGTTCTTTGCAATATTTCATTGATAAATCAAATATTTCCATACTGTTTTTTACTTTATTGACAGGATCATAAAAATCAGGGTTACAAACATGATAAGGCGGGTTGTTGCTGGCTGTAACACTAGAAACCGGATTTGGTGTTCCTTTCATCCAACTATATAGTAGTTCTGTAGAAATAGGAATTCTTAAAAGACCAATTCCCTTGTCTGCCACACTTTGTAAAATCCCCTTAACGTCATACCAAGCACCATGAAATACATTTTCACTACAGTTAAAGCCAAACCAGTTAGCACCAGTTAACCAAACTTCATTGCCATACATATCATATATCTTGTCCCCTTTGCAATGAAGCCAGTCATCATTATTGCTATCAACTGCATTAACATTTGCTCCTATACCTGATAAGCAAATAGTAGAAGTTATAGCAAGTGCAGTGAATAGCGATATAATTTTTTTCGCTTTTTTCATAAAATCATTCCCTCCAAAAGTAATTGATAATTAAAAAGTATTACAATCACTAACAATAAGTAGCATAATAGTGCGCATACTGACCATACTTTCTTAAAAAGCCTCCTTCCCTTATAAACATAAATAATTATGCTCCTTATGTTAATCAAAACTTGAATAATTATTTTTCTGCTGAACGCAAGTCTTTTTAATTCCTATATATGATAAGAAAGTGCAACAATTGCATGACAACGATATACCTATTTTAAGTTTACCCCATAAAATATAACAATTCAAGTTTAAAATACATATTTTTGTAGAAACACTAAATATTTTGCATTTTTTCGGTATTATATGCTAAATAAATATGAATTTTGGGAGCAAAAAATTATCATTTCACTTCAGCAGGAAAAACAGTAATTTCCTTTAATAGATGCATCTTTATCAATGCATAATCCAGCGCATTAACAGAATCATCTCCATTTACATCTGCTGACCTTATATCTTTTATTAATGTTGTATCTTGTGTTAATAGGAATTTTTTTAGAAGTGCTAAATCTAATGAATTTATTTCTCCATCAGCATTAACATCACCCACACCTGGATTTTCTATTATTACATCTGCTCCCTTTTCATCTAGGAAAGCAGATACCCATGCAAGCGGAGCATTTGTAAACATACTTATTTCGTTTGTTGACCAAGAGTATATATCATCCATAAAGCATTTTTCTTGTGGTGTGACACCAGCTATCATACCCATTGCTAAAATTCTATTATCCTCTAATCTCGAATTTGGTCCACTTGATAAGCATCCTGCAGGTGCTTTAGGATAGCTATCGTCTACTTGGTTAGCCCAAAAATGGTGTGAAGGGTTTTGAATTGGGTACTCTCCGTATCCTGTTACATAGCTACGAATATTAGGATTACGTCCCATAATATAGTCCATTACACCAGAAACACCATTTAAGTACTTATTATCTCGGCTACCTCTTTCTCTACTAAATTCATGTGCATATGCCATTACTATAGCAGCATTTACTGCTAATGCGTTGGATTCGAATGGGAATCCAAAAACATAATTATAAATATCACCATAAAACATGCCTTCCTCAATTGGTATGCCATACCCTTGTGAATTTGCTATAGCTATAAATTTATCTGCAGCAGCTATTATATTAGCTTTAGCAGTAGCTATGTCTGCAGTTGGCAAGCCATTTGGAACAAGTGCAAGTGTTATTGTTCCCATCCCCTCCGGATTAGTCTTGTCAAAACATCCTGACACTATATAGCCTTTTTCATTGAATATTATAGTAGGTTCTTCAAGATATAATCTTGATTTCTTTATAAAATCTAAATATTTAGCTTTACCAGTTGTAACATATAGTTCACATGCTGCCCAGTAGAATTCTGCATTAATATCTTCGTTGTTACTTATTCCCCCCAAATCCGGTGGAGGAGGTGTATACAAATTGGGATACTTAACTGCTGCATCCCACGCTGCTTCAGCAGCACTTAAACATGTATTAGAAAAAGCTTCATCATATTGTTTCCAAAGACGTGAGCCTTGTGCTGCTATTGCAGCGAGATTTAATGTCGCAACTGTAGTTGGGGGCTGCAAATAGCGCGGCTGTTCATCTTCGTCAGGGCGTGTAGCATAAGCACACCAATTCCCACTGTATGCTTTATTATGTACCGTGCCTTCAAATGCATTTCCCTTCGATACCTGCAACTTTAATAAGGCTTGTAAATTATAGCGAGCTTCATCAAGAATATCTGGATAACCATTTCCGCTTTCTGGAATATTGAGAGTATTATCTGCAAATGGAGCAACTGAAACATCTCCATAATACAATGCACGTTCATACTCATTCATTAAAGTCCACGTAGCTATGCCACCAACACCCGCATACTTTCCATAGTCACCACCATAATACCAACCACCGGTAACATCTAGAGTATAATCAGCTTTATAATTGTATAGAGGATTTGTTCTCAGCACATCATTTGGATGTCCTGCAGGGCGTACCAATTCAATACTATCTGCATAAGGCATTTCTATTGCTATTCCACTTCTATTATAATAGAAGTGGAATAGCATCATATTTCATTTTTGTATATAGATTATCTCTTATATCAAAAGGCATGCTGGTGGAACTTCCTGCAGTCAAAATATAACCTGTTCCTTCAGTTGTATAAGAAGAAAAGTCAATTATATGTACATCATCTCCAGATGAATGATCAAAGCCCTTTACTATTGTCTTTCCCTGTGCAACAGTTGTTCCCTCACTATTTTTCAATTGCCAATCTTCAGGAGTTGTAGCGCTGGATAATAGAGTTGCAAGCTTAGACAGCTTAGGAAAATACCCTTCCTGGTTTACCCTCTTCAAGCAAACTTCATTTTGCCAATACCGCATCAATACAAATAGACATTAAAAGTATTCAAATCTTTCTTATTAGCATCATTCAAAGCAAATTTATACTCATTTTGCTTCCACCGGGAAATACCCAATAATTTTTAACAGATACTGTTTTATTAATGCATAATCCAGCGCATCAATAGAACCATCACCATTTACATCTGCTCTCTCAGTATTTATTAAAAGATCACCTTGTGTTAATAGGTATCTCTTTATAGCCGCTAAATCTAGTGCATCTATATTATTATCTTCATTAACATCTCCAAAGATAAATGGTGGGTGTGGTGGCGGTAACTTAATGACATTCTCATCTATGTAAGCTGAAACCCAAGCCAGTGGTGCATTTAAATTAAGCTCCGAATCATTTGTTGACCAAGCTTCTATACGATCCATAAAGCATTTCTCTGGTGGTCTTGACCCTGGAGTCCATCCACTACCTTTAACCCAAGGATCCTGTAAGCCAGAATTAGGTCCACTTGATAGACAACCTGCAGGTGGTTTTGGTGTTTCAATATCTGCTTGGTATGACCAAATCCTATGGAATGGATTCTCAAGAGGATTATCTCCATATCCAGTTATATAGCTCTGTACCAGAGGATTACGTCCTAAAATATAATCCATAGCTCCAGCCATACCATTTATATATTTATTATTTCTGCTAAAATCATTTGCATAAGCCATAACAATTGCTTCACTTACTACATAAAAATTTGAGTAAATCGGGAAGCCTTGTAATTCTGCTTCTAAAGTACACTCCTCAATTGGTACACCATAGCCCTGTGATTCAGCAATTGCTATAAATTTATCAGCAGCTTTTATTATATTTGCTTTAGCTATAGCTTTGTCTGCTTCTGGCAGATTGTTTTTAGCCAGTGCAAGCGAGATTGTTCCCATCCCTGCAGTATTGCACCAGTTAAAGCAGCCAGTTGTATCTACATCTGTTCCACCTGTTAATTTCGTAGGAACTTCTAAATAATGTTCTGAATTCTGTATATACTCCAAGTACTTCTCTTCCCCTGTTGTAATGTATAATTCACTAGCCGCCCAGTAGAATTCATCATCAAAGTAATTATCTCCATATCCAAAACTATTAGCCGTTGGTGCAAATATCCTAGGGTTGATGATTGCTGCATCCCATGCAGTTTTAGCAGCAACAAGACATTTATTTGCAAAATCTAAATCATATTCCTTCCAGAGACGAGAGCCTTGTGCTGCTATTGCGGCAAGATTTAAAGTTGCAGCTGTACTTGGAGGCTGTAAAACTCTATCATATCCATATTCTCCCGTCACCCCAAGCATAGGTATATTGCGTATTTCATGATGTACCATACCTGATAATGTATTCCCTGCAGGTACCTGCATACTTAATAAAGCCTTTAAATTATAACGTGCTTCATCAAGTATATCAGGAATACCATTGCCACTTTCTGGTATATTTATTGAGCCATCTGCATAAGGACTAACATCAATATCCCCATAGTTCAAGGCATGTTCATACTGGTTCAACAGAGTCCATGTCGCAACACCGCTATTAACTGGAGACTTTCCGTTGTTTTCATCATTTTGCCATCCACCAGTGATATCCAAATTATAATTCCCCTCGTAACCATTTGTGTTTTCAGGTCTTATAACATCCTCTGGGTCTATCGCCATTCGCGACAATTCACTGCTTTCTGAGTAAGGCATTTCAATTGGTATACCACTTCTGTTAAGATAAAAATATTTTATGGATTGGTGTTTTAAATATTCATATAAATCGTTGCCTATATCGAAAGGCAAACTTTCAAATGCCTCTGAAACTAATTTATAGTCTTTGCCAGGGGTTCTATATCCTGAAAAATCTATTATGTGTACCTTATCTCCTGATGATTTATCAAAACCTTTTACAGTTGTTTCACCTTGATATACCACCATTCCAGATGCGTTTATTAATGCCCAAGCAACAGGCTCTGTAGAATCTGAAACTAAAGTAGCAAGCTTGTTTAGACTGCAAAAGTAGCCTACTTGATTTACACGTATTTCATTAGATGGCTCTGGCGGAATTTCTGGATAACAACCTCCTCCTAATGGGTCTGTAAGATAAATATCATCAAAGGATATTGTATATGGCACATCAGATGTACATAATTCACCACCTAAATGAAATGAAAACTCAGTAGTAGTTACAGATTTTGTCATTGTAAATTTTTCTAAAACAGTCACCGGTTTATTCGCCTCTAAAGTAATTGGAGCCCAGCTTATGTTATTATAATTCCAATATTCATTATAAGGTTCTCCTTGGTCACCAACCTTTGCATAAATCTTACAATCCTCCGTTGAAGAAACCGTAAACTTAACAGTATAAGTGTGATTTTTCTCAAGTTTAAAACCTTTGTGACGCAGCTGAATATCCCATCTGTTAACTCCCGGATTTTGCACCGTAACATTAAGTTTACCATTTGAAACATCATAACTTGCCTTAGCTCTATCTAATGTTTCCAAATTCCACGGGTCAATCACACCGTTGTTAAAGTTATTATTTTTTATTAGTTCTGCATATGCAAATGAATCTGTTACAGAAAAAGCAGAAATCAATATTGCAATTGCCAGTAAAAACGCAGCTTTTTTTAAAATGAATCTCTTCATACCCTACCTCCTAAACAATTTAAATTAATGCTTTTAAAGAGGTTATTCTGTTAAGAAAACGAGTGTTACTCTTTTATTCCCTCTTCCTAAAATACTAAATGACCTATTACCCTTAATTACTGTTCCATGTGAAGCCTTGCTTATTGTCCTTCAACAGGAAAAGCCGTGATTTCCTTTAATAAATACATCTTAATCAATGCATAATCCAGCGCATTAACAGAAGCATCTCCATTTACATCTGCTAACCTTAAATCTCTTATTAATGTTGTATCTTGTGTTAATAGGAATTTTTTTAGAAGTGCAAAATCTAATGAATTTATTTCTCCATCATCATTAACATCACCAACTAACGGATGTTCTATTATTTCTTCTGCTCCCTTCTCATCTAGGTAAGCTGAAACCCATGCAAGCGGAGCATTTGTGTTAATACTTAATGGATTTGTTAACGAGGAGTATATATTATCCACAAAGCATTTTTCTGGTGGTGTGATTCCTTCTTTTATCCCCATCGTCTTAGCTATATCATTCCCAAAATACGAATTTGGACCACCTGATAAGCATCCTGCTGGTGCTTTAGGAAAGCTATTGTCTGCTTGGTAAGACCAAAAATAGTGTGTAGGGTTTTGAATTGGATAATCTCCGTATCCTGTTACATAACTGCGGAGATTAGGATTGCGACCCAAAATGTAGTCCATTGCGCCAGAAACACCATTTAAGTACTTAATATTTCTGGTACTTTTTTCTCTACTAAATTCATGTGCATACGCCATAACTATAGCAGCATTTACTACTAATGAGTTTGATTCAGCCGGAAACCCCATATAAAATCCATTAGGGTCTATTAGACGTTCTTCCATTGGTATTCCATACCCTTGCGAATTTGCTATAGATATAAATTTATCTGCAGCAGCTATAATATTAGCTTTAGCAATGGCTATGTCGGAAGCTGGCAAGCCATTTGGAACAAGTGCAAGAGTTATTGTTCCCATACCTTGAGGGTTGCCCCAGTCAAAACATCCTGAAATTATATTGCCGTAGTAAGTCATTATTTCAGTAGGTTCTTGGAGATAGTATGCAGAATTCTTTATATAATCTAGATATTTTGCTTTACCAGTTGTAACATACAATTCACATGCTGCCCAATAGAATTCAGCATCAACATAATCGATGGAATAAAGATTCACAAAAGGTGCGTACATTATTGGATTCTTAACTGCTGCATCCCACGCTTTCTCAGCCACAGCTAAACATGTAGTAGAAAAATCTTCATCATATTCTCTCCAAAGACGTGAGCCTTGTGCTGCTAATGCAGCAAGATTTAATGTTGCAACTGTACTTGGTGGTTGTAAATAACGAATCTGATCATCTTGGTCAGGGCGTGTAGCAAGTTGATTCCAAGCCATATCACATGCTCTATCATGAGCCATACCTTCTCGTTCATTACCTTCTGGCACCTGCATTTCTAATAACATTTGTAAATTATAACGTGACTCATCAAGAATATCTGGACAACCATTTCCGCTTTCAGGAATATTGAGTGTATTATCTGCAAAAGGAGCAACTGAAATATCTCCATAATACAATGCACGTTCGTACGCATTCATCAAAGTCCATTCAGCTATGCCACCCATACCTACATATTTCCCATATGCACCACCATCATACCAACCACCAGTAACGTCTAGAGAATAATTACCCCTATAATTTTTTGTAGGATCTGGTGTTAGTATATCATTTGGATGTCCTACAGGACGTGTCAATTCAGTATTATCTGCATACGGCATTTCTATTGCTATACCGCTTCTATTATAATAAAAATACTTCATAGAATCATATTTCATTTTTGTATACAGATCATCTCTGATATCAAAAGGCATGCTAGTGGAACTTCCAGAGGCCAAAGTATAACCAGTTCCTTCCGTTGTATAGGAAGAAAAGTCAATTGTATGTACATCATCCCCAGATGAATGATCAAAGCCCTTTACAGTTGTCTGTCCTTGTGCAACAGTTGTTCCCACACTATTTTTTAGCTGCCAATCCAAAGGAGTTGTATCACTTGAAACTAAAGTTGCAATCTTCGAAAGATTCGGAAAATATCCTTCTTGGTTTACACGTATTCCATTTGTTGGAGAAAAGGGCTCTTCAGGCTCTATATAGTCAGGGTCCTCAATATAAATGTCATCGAATGATATTGTATAAGGGGTTGGAGATGTAACACAGTCCCCGCCTAAGTGAAAAGAAAATTCGCAATTTTCTGCGGTAGCCTTTGTCATAGTAAATTCATCAGTAATAGTTTGTGGTATATTAGCTTTTAAACTAATACATTGCCATTTGTTGTAATTCCAGTATTCATCATAAGGCTCAGAGCTATCACCAATCCTAGGGTAAATTTTACAATCCTTTGTTGATGAGACTGTAAACTTAACCTTATATGTGTGACCTTGCTCAATAACGAGACCACTATGACAAAGGCTAATATACCACCTGGCTTCTCCTTTATTTAATATTTCAACGTTAAATTTGTCATTCTTTAAATTAAAATTGGCTTTCCCCGTAGATTCAGTTATTATCCGCCATGGATAACCTATTCCACCGTCAAAAGTAGAACTCCGAATTAAGTTTCCTACTGTAGGTAAATCTGTTTCTGCAAAAGCTATATTACAAAAAAAAGTGGAAAGCAATACTGCTGTGGCAATTAACAATGAAACTTTACTAGTTATAGTCCTTTTCATGTCGTTGCTCCTTTACATTTATATTTTTAAAACATTTTTAATTGAGTTTAGGCTGTTGCACAACAATTCTCCTTTCAAGCTAACCTCTATTTCGCCAATAGCCTCGGAGACAAAAATTTATAAATAAACAATTGTTTCAGCAGGGAAAGCATCAATAATCCCTAATAGATACTGTTTGAGCAATGCATAATCCAGTGCATCAACAAAACCATCACAATTTACATCTGCAACCTTTATATTTATTGAAAAATCACCTTGTGCTAACAGGTATCTCTTCATAGCCGCTAAATCTATTGCATTTATATCACCATCTTCAATAACATCTCCAAAGAGAGGTGGTGGAGGCGGTATCTCACCAATATGCTCATCTATGTACGTGGATACCCATACCAGTGGTGCATTTAGATTAAGATCAGAATCATTTGTTGACCAAGAATCTATATGATCCATAAAGCATTTCTCCGGCGGTCTCGTCCATGAGTTCCACCCAGTACCCTTAATCCAAGAATCCTGTAGTCCGGAATTAGGTCCACTTGATAGACAACCTGCAGGTGGTTTAGGTGTTGAATTGTCTGCTTGGTATGACCAATACATGTGATGTGGATTTTCAAGCGGGTTATCTCCATATCCAGTTATGTAACTCTGTACCATTGGGTTCCTTCCTAGAATATAGTCCATGGCACCAGCCATACCATTTAAATATTTAGCATTTGTACTTAACTCATATGCATAAGCCATTACGATAGCTTCATTCAATATAAATGAGTTTGAACTATATGGAAAACCCCTCAAACCAGTATCATCAATAGTACATTCCTCAATAGGAACACCATAACCCTGTAAATCAGCTATAGATATGAACTTATCAGCAGCTTTTATTATGTTTTCTTTAACTGTATAAAAATCTGATACTGATAATTGGTTTGAAGCCATAGCTAGTGATAGCGTTCCCATTCCAGCAGTATTACACCAATTAAAACAGCCAGTTGTATCTATATCTATTCCTTTTGTTAACTTGGTAGGAAGCTCTAAAAAGTGCTTTGAATTCTTTATATAATCCAAATATTTAGCCTTTCCTGTTGTAATATATAATTCGCTGGCTGCCCAGTAAAATTCATCACCGACATAATTATCTCCATATTCCTTACCTATGGAGCCATTTGTGTTTGGTGCAAATAATTCCGGGTTAGCAACGGCTGCGTCCCATGCCGTTTCTGCTGCAGCAAGGCATTTGGTGGCAAAAGCACTATCATAATTTTTCCAGAGACGTGAGCCTTGAGCCGCAACTGCAGCTAAATCCAAAGTAGCGGCTGTACTTGGTGGCTGAAGAAAACGCTCATACACTATTCCTGTCAAGGAAAGTACACGTACATTGCTCACCTTATGGTGCACCATGCCTGATAATGTTTTACCTGCAGGCACTTGCATTTTCAACATTGCCTGTAAATTATAACGTGCTTCATCAAGAATATCTGGGATAGCGTTTCCGCTTTCTGGAATATTCATAGTATCGTCTGCATAAGGTGAAACTTCAATATCTCCATAATGCAAGGCATGTTCATACTGATTCATCAAAGTCCATGTTGCTACACCGCTATTAACTACACTCTTTCCGTCGCCTTCGTCATCATTCCATCCACCAGTAATATCAAGAGTGTAATATTCCTTGTCACCATTTCTAGGATCTATACTAACAACATCGTTTGGATTTATCGCAATACGTGATAGTTCACTGTTGTCTGCATAAGGCATTTCAATATTAATACCACTCCTATTATGGTAGAAATACTTTATAGCATAGTATTTCAAATCTGAATATAAATCACCTGCGATATCAAAAGGCAAACTTTCAAATTTACCTGAAATCAACTTATAGCTTCTACCTAAAGTCCTGTATGGTGAAAAGTCTATTATGTGTACATTATCGCCTGATGAGGGGTCAAACCCTTTTACTATAGAACTACCCGTTGCAACAATTTTACCTGCACTATTTACTAAATTCCAATTTACAGGAGTTGTTGAATCAGAAACTAAAGTAGCAATCTTATTTAATTCAGGGAAATACCCTTCTTGGTTTACACGGATTTCATTAGTTGGCTCGGATTGAGGTGGTGGAGGTGGTGGTGCTAATAAATCTATAAGATATATATCATCAAAAGTTACTGAATATTGCGACTCAGATAAACTCAAATCTCCTCCTAGAAAGAAGGAAAATTCACATGTATCTTTTGTAGCATTATCCATTGTAAAATTTTCTTCAACAGTTAAAGGTACATTGGCCTGCAAATTTATTGGAGACCAGCTTTTATTATTATAATTCCAGTATTCGTTGTATGGTTCACCTTGGTCACCAACCTTTGCATAAATTTTGCAATTTTCTGATGCAACTGCAGTAAACCTAACTTTATACTGGTGACCCTGTTCAATTTTAAGCCCCCTATGACGAAACTGAACATCCCATCTTTCTATTCCAGCATCTAATACTGTAATTTTGTACTTTCCATCTGATATGTCAGAAACAGCTTTAGCTGGATCACTTACTACTACATGCCATGGAAGTCCCTCTCCATTGTCAAAGTTGCTTGCAATTACTTCCCAATATGCAAATGAATCTGTTATAGAGAAAACAGATATAAATATTACAATCGCTAATAAAAATGATATTTTTCTATTAATAAACTTTGTCATACCTTACCTCCTTTTATTTTTTAAGACTATTGTCTTAATGAAGGGCTGCTGTCTTTTAATTTGTATTAAAAATAACATTTTAATTTCCGTAGGTGTCATTAGGGCAAAGCCCACAATGCGAAGCAATAATATATAAATTTTGTCTTACTAAAAACTCGAAAACAAACCTTGTATAAACACAGTGTATTTTCGAGTTCTTAACTAAATATTAATCAACTTTCCTAGCTATCACTAACTAGGAAAGTTGATTTATTCATAATAGTCTAATAAGAAGCAATTTCTTATTTGTATAATCTGAAGTATATAGACTTTAATATAAAATTTTTAATGTATAATATTAATTATTCAAAAGCACTTTCTTAAGTGCAGCGAAATCTAAAGCGTCAACTGCACCATCTGCGTTCATATCTGCATTCTTTAAGTTTATAGTTGTACTTGAATTTAAAAGATACATCTTAACTGCAGCAAAGTCTAATGCATCTACTTTTCCATCATCATTTGCATCACCAATAGTAGCTTGTGGTGCTGATTGAACTCCCCACATCTTGAAGTTTCCACTAACGTGAAGCAATCCGAGGAAGTATAGCATTCCGTCATAGTAACGGTATTGACCACTTGGTACTGCAGTATTCCAGAATTCTTCTACGAATTCTTTTGACTTTGATGTGTTAGTTGCCAAGGATGCCACTGCATTCATAGCAACCAATCCTGGTGAATGGTCATTGTTTAATTTTGATCCTGATAATGTATAATTACTTGCGTATGTTTTTATACCTTGTCCATAGAAGAAATTCTGTAATCTATCTGCGAAAGTAGTTGCCCATGAATCTTTTCCAAACCATGCATAATCCACTGCTATATTTGATGCAGTACGCCATGCATCATAACGGAAATCTCCATGTCCGCTGCTCCAGGATACTTCTTTTGGAGCACCGCTGAATTCAGCATAATCAGGTGATAAGCCAGTAGTTGAATGTACTGTCTTCTTGAAGAAATCTCTACTAGTTGATGCAATTTTTGACCAAAGTGCATTGTCTGAATCATCCCATAATGCCCATAATTCATAGAATGCAGGGAGGTGGTAGGATGGATCTGTAAAATCGTAGTTACCAGCTGTTGGACAGAATACAACTTGATTAGCATTTTTATTGAACATGTTATAGCCTTGTCCGTCATCTGATTGATGTAACATCGCATCTAGTATAAACTGAGCTTCTTTATTATAGTCAATTCCTGTGCTGCTATTTCCCCAACGCTTTGCTGCAAAAAGCAGAGCCATTGCAAAATATTCATCACCATCAGATGCAGGAGTAGAATCCATAATTCCTCCATTGAAATTACACTGCCAAGCAAAGAAGCCTTTCAATCCACCGCTTTGATGTTGCATATATTTCTTTGACCATCTCCACAAATTATCAAATTCCTTTTGCTTGTCCATCTGTACGCAAATCATCATACCATATGACATACCTTCACTTCTAACATCACCGTTAGCAACATCCTTTATGTAAGCCATATCTGTTCCTACAGGGTAATATAATCTCTCATTACTATCATTTCCGTAAAACAGTTTATCCCATGCTGTCTGAAGTTTTGCATCAACCTGTGCCTGAGTTTTTCCACCTTCTACAAATAAGTTTCTATAAACTCCTGTCTCATATGCTCCACCTGCTGCTTGAGCTTGATTAACTGCAGGTAATAAAACTGATACAGAAACTGCTACTGCTAATAAACCTGAACATAATTTTCTTAATTTCAAAAAGAACACCTCACCTTTCAATTTTAATTATCTAATAAGTACTTCTTTATTTTTGCTAAGTCTAAAGAATCAATTTGCCCATCTTGATTCAAATCAAAGCTACGTGGGTCTGATATTACCATATCAGGGTCCAACAGATATTTTCTAATTAATGCATAATCCAATGCATCTATACTGCCGTCTCCATTTGTATCTCCAATTAGTGCAGAAGTCCCTTCATTCATCTTTTCTGCGTGAGAGGCAAATATAGTTTTTAATATCGGATCACCATGGGTAATATAGAAACCACCAGAATAAGGAGCATAGCTCCAAAATAAATCTCCGGATGCGTTTAGTTCCTCTATCGCCCCATACATTTCATTCCAGTATTCTTCTCTATTATTATGGGTATTAAATTCTTCCATAACAAAAGGTTTATTCAGGATATTGTGAGAATCATTAATCCATAAACGAACTAAATTTCCAGCCTGTTCTGCGCTCAGGCCGGCCCAAGCCTCATCTGGATAAGGGTGCGCTGTTGTAAAATCTATATACGGTGACTGATGAATATAGACAAAAGGATTGCCGCAATCCCCTCCGTAACCATATTTTGTACTCTGCCCTTCCAATCCAGCACTTACCATATGATTTTGATCCAGAGTTTTCACAAAAGCTCCCATTTCATCAATCCAAGCCCTCAAAGTAGTTCCGTTAATGTTCTCTTCAGCACTGACATCCTGATATCTGGGTTCATTCATAAGCTCCCAAGAGAAAATAGTTGGGTTATCTTTGTAGGATTCATTTGTATAGTGATTAATCCTAGTAACAAAATGCTCTATATAGTTTTTAAATTGTTCCTTACAACCTTCATGTGTGAAGAATACAGCTCTATTGGGATGTGATACACCAGGTAGTCCCTCCCACTTAAGTCTGATATCAATACCACCATATGCCTCCCAATAATTTTCAAGTACGATAATAATCTTTATATTATTTTTCCTTGCAGCTTCAAGAATATAGTCAAAAAGCATGAATTGCGCTTCATTGTACTCTCCTTCTTTTGGTTCAAAGCCATGCCAAGTTTCATGAGAAAATCCCCATGTTCTTACTACCTTAACCCCATCCTTTGCCATTTGGCTCATCATGGTGTCTATCCTGGCCTTGTCCATAAATTTAGTTTCTATATCCTCCTGAGTTTGATCATTAGAGCCATCCCCATAAGTAAATAGATCATAATTGTTACACCCTGCAAATCGAAAAGGCTTACCATCTAATATAAATGATGTCCCATTCGTCGTAACAAATCCATTTTCGACAGCAGCTACAGCACTATTATTAGTATTGGGCAAAATACATAGTAACTGTAGAATAAAAACAAAGGCTAAACACATACTAATTCTCTTGTTCAATTTATCACCCCCAACTTTTAAAATAATTTATAAAAAAAGCTAGAACGCACTTATATCAATTACTTTTAGCTTAAACTGATAGTCTAAGTTCAAAGCTAAAGCCTCCTTGAAATCAAGAATGACTCAAACCCTAAACCAACTTAAAAAAGCATAATGTTAGCACAAGTATGTTTTTCAAGCCAACCTCCATTTCCCAATACACAAATAAAAAGTGCAGGGCTTTGCCTGATTTGCTCAATAATGCGAAGAGAACAATGAATAGAACAAATGTAAACTTCGCATATTTCAAGCAATATTCAAACATAGTTTTGAACAGTAATTGACTTCTGTAATCCCCCCAATTAACAAAGTGCGTTTCCAGCTATTTTATTAAAGTAAGGCCTTCTTTAGCAAGGCAAAATCAATTGCATCAATATTTCCATCACTATTCATGTCTGCATTTTTTAAATTAATATTTGTGGCATCTTGTGATAATAGATACTTTTTCATAATAGCCAAATCAATTGCATCCACACTTCCATCACCATTACAATCACCTATTTTAATATCAGGCATCTCAGGCATCTCCCCTCCAAAAAGCTTATATGCACCAGCTAGTGCTCCTACAAGTCCTGCGTTGTAATCAATTGCAACCTCTGTATATTGGAACTGGTTTCCGTCATCTAAAAACTTATCATTTTGATCAGGTCCACCAACTAAAGCTCCTGTCAATAAATGTTGTGCAGGCTTAGCATTATCCCCATTTGCATATGTATAACCGTTTGCTGCCCTATGATGAGGATGCAAACACCAATTGCTTCCATATCCTATTATGTAGGACATTTTTGATGGGTTATCACCCAATATGTAATCAATCTGCTTTTTTGCCATATTGAGCAGTTCTGTGTCTTGATTTTCTTTGCAATGTATAAAAATAACCATGGATTCAGCTGCCGCATATCTTAAAACTCCCCAGTTTGCAAGGTACTTTAATCCACCTGGTGTAGTTGTTAAATCATTTTTCCAATAATTAAAATTAAATTGTACTGCATCTTTATAAATCTGTTTCCCTGTTATCTGTGCAAGTCTAAATGCTGCAGGAACATACATATCATCCCAGCACATAGTCCATTTATCTTTTAGCTTATCTTCATTCATTGTATTACCTAAAACAATGAATTTTTCAGCATCTGCTATATATGTTTCATCCTTTGTTGCAGTATATAGCCAGGTAGCTGCCCATGCTAAATCATCTCCAAAGCTAGTTGCCATATAAAAGGACTGTCCTTGTCCTACACCTTGATTTGCTTTACCCATTGCATAAAGCTCCTTCGCAGCCTTTAAACAAGAGTTTGCATATCCAGCATCTACGCTTTTATAGTTTAAGTACATTAATGCTAATGCTGCAGACGTTTCACCCAAAATATCAGATGCTGGGTGACTTGCATCTGCCTTATATAATGCTGGCCTTTCATTTGGCTGAACTTCTGGAGCTCCCCAATAGGTATGATCATCATTACCTTCTCCAATTTGATAATAGAAGGTATTTGCATCTGGATGTGATTTTAGAAAATAATCAGTAAAATACTTCAGCTGTTCATACATTTTCGCTGTATTTCCAGTCGCATCAAAGGAGTCCTTAAATTCATATAGCGCCCATCCAAGTACAGCTGCTGTATAGCCCTGAGGCAATCCAAACTTCACATGATCACCGGCATCATGGTAACCACCTGATAAATCCAGCCCTACATCTTCACCGTCATTTACATGACAAGCGTCTCTCCAATCAAAAAAATTATTATTAGCAACATCTTTACCGCATTTATTTGCATCGTAAAATATAATGGAATCTTTCAAAGCAGTTGAATAGTCATTTGCACTAGCAGCATATGTAATGCTAGAAGTTACAAGTGAGGTAGTAAGCAATACTCCACTGAGTAATGCTATTCCAAATCTTTTAGCTAACCTTTTCATGTCCCAGTCATCCCCTTATAATTTTTTCTTAAACTAACTCGGTGTTCAAAATATAGAATAACTTACCAACCTTAATTAAAAAATTAAAATAGTATTAAACTGTTTATTAATTTATAATGCTAATTATTACTTTCCATAGAAAGCAATTTCTAAGATTCATATGAATTTGTATAAGTTTCATTGAATCTTAGAAATCTGCTTATTATTGGACAATAAATATTGGGCTTTTCATTCAGGCTTAGCCTTCAAGTAATATCTTCTTTAATGCAACTAAGTCTAGAACATCAACCTCTCCGTCTTTATTCATATCAGCTATTGCAAGGTCAATGCCTAAAGATGGATCCAACAAATACTTCTTCATTGCTGCGAAGTCAATAGCATCAATGTCTCCATCTCCATTTAAGTCACCTAAGAGCTTATCGGAACCACCTTCACCTTTAGCAGGCTCCGTTCCATAAACTAATTTACCATTCCTGTAAACAGTAATCTTATCAGTTAATGAGTATTCTTTACTAATACCTTCTCTACTCCAGTCATTAGTAGGATCCCAGTGTGGCTTCCACTCCTTGTCAAGGCTAGCAACTAGTCCAAAGTGGAACTCTCTGTCGCCGTAGAATGCATTTCCAGACCAGTCAGCTTCAAAGTATGCAATATTATTTTCCTCATCCCACATATATGGACCTTTAACAGCTACTGGCTTGTTCTCATTTGCTTTTGCTTCATCATACATTACATCTACACGAACATCCTCTAATGTTTGTCCTGCTTCAACTAGCTCTGAAATATCGAAGAAATATTTAAATGATAATCCATCCACAAATTGAGGAGGCTTTGAAGTTTCATTATGGATATTTACTGTTATCTGTGTTCTTTCTTTATTTTCCTGCTCTAGCTTTGCTTCTGTATAGAATTCATCCTCAGCAGGTTCTTTTGGAGGGAAGTTTGCGAGAGGCTCCATACCTTCACCAAAGTACTCGTACATTCCTGCTAACGCACCTACGAAAGCAGCATTGTAGTCAACTGCAACCTCATTGGAAATATAGTCTGTTGTTTCATCATTATGCGCATCATCTGAGTCAGGTCCACCAACCAAAGCTCCCCAAAGTGTATGTCTGTGCTGATCAGGGACATCCATGTTAAGAGTTTTTGAACCATGTGCAGCACGGTGGTGTGGGTGTAAAGCATAATTGTCTGAATAACCAACCTCATAACTTCTACCTAAAGGATTATCTCCTAATATGTAATCCATCTGCGTTTTTGCCCAATTAGTAACATCCATATTATCAGTATATTTTGTATATACAACTGCACATAACTGTGCTGCTGAATTATATCGAGCAGAACCATAATTGTTAAGCATACTGAAACCTGCAGGAGTCTTTGCTAAGAAGGTTGTATCAGTTTTGTTAGCATGCTCTATTCCTGACCAATACTCAAGATTCCATCTGAATAAATACCAGTCTCTCTCAGTATTTGTAATAGGAGCTAGTTTAGCAAAAACGCCTCCCCATACTGTATCCCAGCAATGTACCCAGATGTTCTGCCATGTATTCTGTGTATTCTTGATAATTCTTCCCATATATCCAGTATAAACTCCATCATCACTGGTAGAAATTATATCATCTATATATGACTGTTGACCGGTGGCAATATTAAGCCATACAGCTGCCCAGGACAACTCATCTTCATCAAAGCTTGAACCGTAGAAACCGCCAGAATAACCTAATCCTCGATTTGCAACTGCAAATTTGTAAAGTGCTTTTGCAGCTTTAAGGAATGGCGCTGCATATTCTGGTTCAGTATCCTTAAAATTCAGATAATGAATAGCCATAGATGCTGCTGCACCAGCACATTGGTCACTAGCAGGTTCTTCTGTAGTAGCAAAATAAGCAGGACGTGGAACTAATTCTTTAACATTTAGCTCAGGTGGCTGCCACCAGTTATGATCTTCATTTCCTTCGCCAACCTGATAACAGAAGGCAACAACTTCGCCTTTATCATCTAGAAAAGTTGAGCGCAGTAAATAATCATTTCCCCATTTTAGAAGATCTACCATGTGCTCTTCTTCATTAATTTTCTGATAGGATTCCTTAAACTCATAAAATCCCCATCCTATTGTAGATATTGCATAAGTCTGTGGTAATCCAAACTTAACATGATCTCCTGCATCATGGTAACCACCACGTAAATCCAAGGTACCATTTCCATCAGGATCTAAGAACTTTTTATTTTTGTCTATAAAAGACTGCGACATATTTGTTCCAGTTTTTTTAGCAGTCATTGGTGTCAGTGGTAATTCAGCGTCCTCAACATGGCAATCCCCTCTCCACTCAAGCTTGCCTCCTGTTATTCCAGGACCGCACTTATTAGCATCATAAAAATACATTGATTTTTGAAGTGCTTCGGCATAATTAATATATGGAGTTCCCGTTGAAGCAGCATTTGCAGTATCAATATTAATACCAGCAAACAACGTTGATATTACAGATACTGCGGTAACAAAAGCTATCGTTTTTCCGATATACTTTTTAATTTTCAAATTAATTCCCCCTTTTCAATAACTATATAGAAGTAGTGGTACCTACTATTTATGTGTAATGAGTAGGTACACACCCAAATCTAATAGAAAAACTTTACATATTGCTATATAACATTTCAAGAAACATAGATAAAACAACTAAATATATTCAATAAATATAATGGTTAGTTCAAAAGCTTCTTTTTCAATAATGCGTAGTCAATTGAATCTATACTTCCATCACTATTCATGTCTGCCAACATGTGTTTTATTTCAACACTATTATCCAATAAATATTTCTTCAAGAGAGCAAAATCGATAGCATCAACGCTGTTATCAGTATTGACATCTCCAAGGTCAAAGCCTGTGCTAAATTCCCCCATAACTCTACCATCAGAGGATACTGCCTGCAAACTATCAGTGCCAGCAAAATTTGCAGTTATATAGCTATCCACACTAACTTCATAATTAAGCATGTTAGCTGGTACTGGTATATTTAAGTTTACTTTTGCAATTCCTTCTGAATCAGTATTTGAAGATCTCATTTGAATGACAAAGCCAGGATTAACATCTAATGAAGACCACTGTATCTGCATCCCCTTAAGTGGATTTCCAGACGCATCTGTAAGCTTGAATTTTGCTTCACAAGATGCACTTGAAATATCAAAATAGTTTTTACCTTCAGGATATACAGGTGTTAATATTGTTTGTGTAACTGAAGTTCCCCCTGTAGGTTCATTTCCAGCAAGTCTCTTGAAACTATCCCCTTCATATACCACAAAATTTGGAGCATAGCTTCTAGTACCACTTACGTAAGTCTTATCCCAATTCATGTATGACCAGTCGTTAGTTACATCCCATTGATTAGATGCAGAGCTTACAGTAAAGTCTACTTCAGGTCCTCCTACTTCCCAGCCATAACCTGGGTAAATCTCTGTACCCGAAAAATCAATTGTGTAATAATATACTTTATTTGCCTCATCCCATACTGTAGGTCCGGATACCTTCGACCATTTAGCGGACTTTATACTTATATCGCTAATATCATTTGCATCAAGTGTAAAGAAATATCGTAACTTTAAATTATTTACTGAACGAGATGGCCATGCAGAGCGATTTTCAACTGTCAAGGAAAACTGAGTTCCTGATGTACCATTAAAATATGTTTTTGCAAATACAGGGAACTCATCCTTTTCACTATAAGGCTTATCCGGTAATGGGAAGCTACTGTCTGGAATAGGCTTTCCGCCGAATTCATCATACATTCTGGCAAGAGCTCCTGTTATACCTGCATTATAATCTATAGCAACCTCATTACTTACAAAGTCGCTGACAAGATCATTAAATCCATCTGTTGCAGTTGGGCTTCCAACAAGGGCTCCATATAATATATGGCGGTGTTCAGATGGAACATCCATTGTTTGTCCCCAAGAGCTATGTGCAGTACGGTGATGAGGATGCTGAGGGTAATTTTCTCCAAAACCAACCATATAACTTGCTTTACGTGGATTATCTCCTAGTATGTAATTTATCTGCTTCACGGCAAAGTCATGGTAGCGGGCTTTTTTAGTAGCATCAGCTAATTTGTCTGAATAAACAAATGCAAACAAGGCTGTAGTTGATGCATATCTGAAGGAGCCCCAACTGTCTAGTTTAGCATGTCCACCTGGAGTATAAGGTATCTTTGTTCCATCAGCATTATGCTCTGTACCTCCAACTGTCCACCAATTTAACCAGCGTTCAGCGTCCTGTGAATATTCTGCATTAGAAGGGTCTATCTGAGACATCAATATGTAACATCCAAAGGATTGATCATCCCAGCAGTGTGCCCATTTATATTTGTGTACCGACTGGTTTGCTTCTTTACCAATTCCGTTATAATACTCTTTTGCTTTATTTAAATAACTAGCACCGCTTCCTGATTTCTGAGCTTCCATGCCTTTATAAAGCCATATAGATCCCCAAACCAACTCATCATCATACCCACTATGAGAGGTATATGCTGCTGCCCCCTGTGGATCTGTCTTCTTGATAACATCGGAGAACTTTCCTCTGTATGTATCACCAAATTCATATAGCTGTTTTGCATGAGACAAAAGCTCGTTTGCATAATCAGGATCTGAATCTCTGAAAACTATAGATGATGCAGCCATAGCAGCGGCAGTTCCCATAGC
>JAEWZA010000105.1 GCA_023395575.1 Bacillota bacterium | reverse complement strand
TATCACCCTTCTCATAATCGTATTCCGCCAATTCAATAAACTTTAATAGAGGAGATATTACTTTTCTGAAAGGTGAATACTTAACAATCAGAGGTATATCTGTTTCCAGCAGTGCATATTTTTCTTTAAGCTTATTTGCATGATTTTCATCTATAGAAATGTTAAAAGCAACCACCTTGTCAGAAATAGTTTTTGCAAATCGTAAGGCTCTTAAACTTGATTGATTAATACTTTCAATAGGAACAATTACATGATTTCGGTAACAGTGTTGTTTTATATTGTAATTCTTTAAATCAGAAGCTTTAATATCTAATTGCTTTGCAAGTGCCACATAATGTTTCTTAATTCTTAAAAACATTAAAACCAGAATAGGAGTAATTATAATTATAATCCATGCACCAGCAGTAAATTTTTCAAATGCAATAATAAGAACAGCAACTGCTGTAGTTAAAGCACCAAAGCCATTGACGAAGGCCTTGGATTTCCACCACTTACCTTTATGCGTTTTCCATCTAATAAACATACCAAATTGTGATAGGGTAAAAGATAAGAAAGCTCCTATTGCATATAAAGGAAGCAATAGAGTTACATCTCCATTAAATGCTACAATCAAGATACCTGCAATAGCAGATAATATGATAATTCCAGTTGAATAACTAAGCCTGTCTCCTCTTAGACTGAATTGTCTTGGGACATAGCCATCTTTGCCCATAATGGACATTAGTAGCGGAAAACCAGAATAAGCTGTATTGGCAGCCATTACCAGTATAAGAATGGAGGTGGCAGTGTAGAAATAGAACATAAGATTATTAACAAAAACATATAATGCAATTTGGTTTAGAACGGTTTTACCTTCAACAGGAATAACATGATACATATTAGCCAAAACTGATATACCACCAAAAATCAATAGGACCAAAAGTGATAAAATCCACAGGGTTTTATTTGCATGCTTTGAAGCTGGTTCCTTGAAGTTTGGAACAGCGTTACTAACAGCTTCAACACCGGTTAGAGCAGTGCAACCGCTTGAAAATGCTTTTAGTATTAGAAAAATTGAAACAGCTCCCGTTTCCTTCATTTGCTGTATTGAGTTTGTTGGGTATACCATACCTAGTTTTAGCTTTACTATTCCTATAATAATCATAACTAATGAACCTATAATAAAAAGATATACTGGAATGCTAAACATTCTCGAAGACTCCTTAATTCCTCGAAGATTCCCAATCATAAGAAGCAGCAGTGAAGTTATACATATTAAAATATGATAAGATGATAAAGAAGGAAAAGCAGAGGTTAACTGATTAATACCAGAAGATATACTAACAGCCACTGTTAGTATGTAATCAATAGACAATGCTGTGCCAGCTGTAACTCCTGCAGTATACCCTAAATTATCGGACGCAACAATATAAGCACCGCCTCCGTTTGAATATACTTTAATAGTCTGGCTATAAGAAACTGTAAGTATAATGAGTAACGCTATTATAGCCAGTGAAATTTTTGTTAGATATGCAAAAGATAATGCACCAATAATTGGTACTAAAGTAATTAGAATTTCTTCACCTGCATATCCTACTGATGAAATTGAGTCACTAGCTAATACAGGTAGCCCCCATAATACCTTGTATTTTTCACCTTGAATAGCCTCATTTTCAAGTGGTGTTCCAATTAATATTTTTTTAATCCATTGAATCATTTTGCTTCCCCTTACTGTTAATTATTTTATATATAGAGTCTGATTTATCGGATTCTTGCTTAGAATCTTAATCAAAATCACTGTGATGATAAGCTCCTCTTGCGAAGAAAAGGTTCAATGCTAATGAACATTTTTATCATATATTTATTAGATTATAGTTCTAAACAAGCATATTATTAAAGTCTTAGGAATTTCAATCTGGAATTTTACTCATAGCATTAAAAGCTGTATAGTCAATTTAGCTATCAGAATCATAGTCTTAGCACTTTTTTTACTGTTAATTAGGTGGTTTTAAATATTGAAAATTAGTATTCATAAACCTATACTGAATATAATACTAACCTTCAACTAGATTTTTGGTTACTATGGCTAAGTGTTGGTAAGTGACATGTTTTAAACTCATTCTACATTATTATCAGTAGAGATATAAAATTTGTTAGCTTAGCTGAATTAGTTCTACGTCTATATATAATGTTATTTAGCGTAAAAGTACTAAAATATAGGCTGGCAAGATATATATTTTAGAGGTAAATAAATGATAAAGACATTAAAGGGTAAAATTTCATTGTTATATTTGGGACTTGTTATTCTTATTGCGATTGTAGGAACCACAGCAGCAATAAGCCTTTTTAATTTAAGTAAATCAATTGACAGCCTAATGATAGCAAACTACAGAAGTATTAATTCAGCTACTAAAATGATGGAAGCAATTGAACGCCAAGATAGTGCTGTGCTTATTTACATAAATGTTGATACACAAAAGGGGAAACAACTTTTTACAATTAACAATGAAGATTTTCTTAAATGGTATAATGTCAATGCTAATAATGTAACTGAAGAGGGCGAAAATGGGATAATTGATACTCTCAAGGCTTCATACACTTACTATGTTAATTTGTTTCTGGACCTGCAGGAAATACGAAGCAAGCAGGGAATTAATAAGGCTAATGAATTTTATAATAACAAGATGATGCCAGATTTTATTGACATCAAGAATGAATTAAAACAATTAAGATTGTTAAATGAAAGGTCAATGTTTAAAAGTAAGGCATTAGCTACACAAAATGCTAAAAACTCAGTGTACATGGTACTTGGGATTTCGATGTTTGCAATAATCGGAGGATTTGCAGTGTCCAGATTTTTAACTAACCGTTTTTTGCTGCCAATTACCTTGCTGACTCAAAACATAAGAACTGTGAAAGCAGAAGAGTTAAACCAACAGTCAACAATAAACACACAGGATGAGATTGGAGAGCTTTCAGTAGAGTTTAACAATATGACAAAACGTCTTCAGCAATATGAGCAAAGTACATCAGGAAAATTACTCCTAGAAAAAAACAGATCACTAGCAATAGTAAAAGGTATATCAAACCCACTGGTTGTCCTTGACACAGACTACAGGATAATTTTATTAAATGATGCTTTTGAAAACGTTTTTAATGTTAGTGAAGTGGAATTAACAAATAGGCACTTTCTTGAAGGCATAAAAGACGGTGAGATTTTTGATTTTATTTCAGGTGCATTTAAATCAAAAGATGAGACACAGCAGAAAATCTTCTTTATTAAAACTAACCATATGGATTATTATTTTAATGTAATTGTGACTACTGTTAAAGATAATAATGCCAAATTATCAGGTATGATAGTAATTTTTCAGAATGTAACACAACTCAAAGAAATAGAGAAAATACGTACAGATTTTATAGCTACAATCTCCCATGAATTTAAAACTCCATTAACATCAATTATGATGGGAACAGATGTTTTAATAGAAGAGAGTATGGGAAAGTTGAATAATGATCAAATGCAGTTTATTCAGGCTATTCGTGAAGATAGTGACAGGCTCGCCAAATTGGTCAATGATTTATTGGAGCTAATGAAAATAGAGTCTGGTAAAGCTGTTTTTAAATTTGGGGAATATGCTATTGACAATATTATAGAATGTGCTATAAAGCCTTTTTATCAGCTTATGGAGCAACACAAAAAAACACTTGATTTTTATTGTAAGGGAAAAAATATTTATGTAATTGCCGATTATGAGAAAATTACATGGGTTTTAAATAATTTAATTTCAAATGCTATAAAATATACTAACGCAGGTGATACCATAAGTTTAACAGTAAATGAAAAATCAGATTTAATATATGTCACTGTTAAGGACACCGGAATGGGTATCCCTCAAGAGTATCAAGAAAAAGTATTTGAAAAGTTTGTTCAAGTAAATGATGGTGATATGGAGTTTAGAGGAACAGGGCTTGGATTAGCAGTTGTAAGAGAAATTATTGAAGCACATCATGGAAGAATATGGTGTGAAAGTGAGCTTGGCTATGGCAGTAATTTTACTTTTACACTGAACATTGCAAGAAAGGATTAAAACTATGAAAAAAGTATTAGTTGTAGATGATACAAAGAATATCAGAATGATTTTAACCAAATGCCTTGAACTAGAGGGATATGAGGTTCAGACTGCAAGTGATGGAAGACAGGCCTTGGAAATGTTAGCAACACATACCTTTGACTTAGTTTTTCTTGATATAAAACTCCCAGAAATCAGGGGGACTGAAGTATTAAAGAGAATCAGATTACTTGGCATAAAAACACCTGTAATAATTATTACAGCATATGCAACAGTCAAAAATGCCGTTGATTGTACAAATATGGGGGCTGTTGCCTATGTACAAAAGCCATTTTCAGCTGATAAAATAAGAACTGTATTAAAGGAAATTAAGAATAATCCCATTAATTCAGATACAGTTAAGGAAAGTGTTGATACTTTATTAAATGCTGCACAATTATCCCTTGAAAAATGTGATTATAAAAAAGCTCTGGAAATCGCAAAATTGGCTCTTTCCTCTGAACTAAATAATCCTGAGTTGTATTTGCTTATAAGTAAAGCATATGGAGGAATTGGAGATAAGGAAAAGGAATTACGATTTTTTCAGTTTTATAACTCGTTCATAGTATAATTATGTTAAAGGGATAATGGTATTAATAAATTGTGAATAACTTAACAACTCAAACTTTGCACATAAAATATATTGGTGCGGTAGAATTATAAAATGGTTTGTTGCCAAAATAAGTACTAGAATTAGTAAGTGCTAGGAACTAGTATTATTCGTTCTAATAAAACTAATTTATGCAATTATTTTTATCACAACTTTGGAATGAAAAGTCGAGCTATGCTCAGGTTTACTAGCTTGTTGTTCAGTAAACAAACTTATCTTATAAAAATATTTGACTTTTCTTTTGATAATGCTACCATACCTGATACTAATAGGCTTTAAGTTGTATATTCAACTAAGATGTTTGAGTTAATAACTGATTTATATTTGCTAAAGTGAAAAGAAGTTATCAAGGTATTTCTTAGAAAAAGCAGTAGGATAAATCCTCCGTAGCGGGTGATAATCAAATCTTAGAAAGGGAAATGTAATAAATCAACTATCCGTTTGAACACCTACAGTTGTCATCTATTGAAGGATGAGTAATGATTTATTACAAGAATTAAGAAATGGTGATAAAATCAAATTGTGATTGTTGTAATTATTATGTATATGACGAGGAATACGACTGTTATGAATGTGAAGTTAATTTAGATGAGGATGAGATGGTCAAATTTATGCATAGTTCATTTGATGATTGTCCATATTTTAGACTCTATGATGAGTATAAAACTGTAAGAAAGCAGATTTGACAAACCTAAAGCATAGGTTTGTCAAATCTGTTGACAGTGTCTGAACTATATTTCTGCTTTATAAACTCAATATATTCCTCAATTTGTTTAATGGCTTCTATAGGTAAATTGGAAACATCAAGGCTATTAGATTTAACTATTTTCGAGTTTTCAGCTTCAGAATTAAATTTTTTAGACCTACCTAGTAGATAATCTACTGATACATTGAAATAGTCAGCAACTTTTTCTTTGATTTCATCATTGGGCGTCCGATTACCAGCTTCATATTGAGATAAAGTGGTATTGCTTATATTTAAAATTTTTGAAAATTCCAGTTGATTTAAATTTTTATTTTCTCTGAGTTTTTTAATTCTTTTGCCTAAAATGTTTTTATCCATAGGAGTCCTTTCTCATTTTGTGGATTAAATATATCATGACAAGAATAATCTGAAATATATTTTACAAAATGACAAAATAAATATTGACTTTTACGGAAAGTAAAAGTATAATAAACCTTAGATTTACAAATAAGAGAAAGATACTATCTTTGACACTCGATAAGTAAAAAAGCTGTCTAAGATAAAAGCGCAAAGCTCAACCATTAAACTAGTACGATTTATATTTCTGTTTAACAAATTCTATGTAGTCCTCAATTTGCTTAATGGCTTCCTCTGGAAGATTTGAGACATCAAAAGAAAAGAATTTTTCTTCTTTTGAATCTTCAGCTTCTATACTATATTTTTCAGTTCTCCCAAGAAGATAATCTACAGACACATTAAAATAGTCAGCTACCTTCTCCTTGATTTCATCACTAGGCGTTCGATTACCTGCCTCGTATTGAGATAACGTAGTATTGCTTATATTTAAAATTTTAGAAAATTCTAATTGATTTAAATTTTTATTTTCTCTGAGTTTTTTAATTCTCTTTCCTATAATGTTATTATCCATAGGGTTCCTTTCACATTTTGTGAATTAATTATATCATAATGATATCTTACAGAAATATATTTTCACAAAATGCCAAAAAATATGTTGACTTTTACAAAAAGTAAAAGTATAATAAATGTTAGTTTTACAAAACGTAAAACAACATACTAAAAAACACAGTTGCATTACTGAAAATACTGCAAAATAACCTTAAAAATATAATTTTCAAAACGTAAAACTTAGAAAATGTATAATATGAAAAATAAAAGGAACAAATTGACTAGAACTAAAAAGCTTTAGTTACATGCAGATGTAGCTGCAATAATACCTCAATCATTAATGTTAGCATGGATTAAATAATTAATATAGATTGAATAATCTGCACTAATTTAATGAACGCACATCAAAAAAGCTGTATTCAACAAGGAGGAATAGACAGAATGGAAGATCAGCATATATCAGATATTAGGAATAGAATTAAAGCTACAATATCACAGAATTCTTATAAAGGGTTTGTATATGATAGAGGATGCATTATTGTGTGTACTGAGATGATGTCCATTATACAAGTAGCCAAAGTAAATATTAATCCAAGGAGAATATTTGATATTTACATAATGGTTATGATTGAGGCAGTTAAGTTGTTTTTTCATGCAGATGGAACATCAGGAACTATTACTGAGGTAATTCAAGAGTGTATTAAAGGAATAGGAAATATATGCAGAGATGCTGACGAATATAATCAAAACTATTATTTTGACAGTATTATTAAGAGTGTTCAAATAAGAGCTTTCCATGACTGGCCCGATTACGGATATAAACTATTAAGACATGCAGTATGCTTAATTAACAATCAAAAGCAGGCAAACAGAATATTTGATGTTTTTTCAATTCTAGGTAAGATGTTCGATGGGAAAGACTATGCAGATAAATTTGTCATAATCTATGGTATTGTTGAAAAAATGGAAGGAAGGGAGGCAGCAG
The DNA here is from genome assembly GCA_023395575.1 of Bacillota bacterium. Classification (GTDB taxonomy): domain Bacteria; phylum Bacillota; class Clostridia; order Acetivibrionales; family DSM-1351; genus Ruminiclostridium. Next base: position 1,990 of record JAEWZA010000105.1, on the reverse strand, counting down.
AAAATTATTTGATGGAAAACTTACATGTAGTTGAAATAAGAATGATTGCTGTTGATAAACTAATTGCTGATGGAAATTACAAATTAGCTGAAAAGCTTTGTGTTGAAGCAATACAGAAAACTAGACGCAAATATTTAAATAGACCTACCATTTGGGCATATTATCTTGAGAAAATCTATACTGATACTGCAAACAAAGAAAAGCTTATTGAAATATATTACCATAACATTTTCCATGGAGATATGTCATATATCAAAAAGCTAAAAGAACTGTACCAAAATGAGGAGGCTTTTATTTCTAATGGTTAAATATACATCTTAGTTAGTTAATAGTGCTAAGCATTCAATATAACAGATAATAAAACATTCTTAACTTTAATAGGACTGGGTAGACAGATGACAAATAGTTAATTTCTGTAGCTAACTATAATTATATAAAACTAAAAAAGCTATGGACGGTTACTAATTACTTGCTGTTGTTTGTTTATGCGAAGTGAGGTTTTAAAAAAATTAAGAATAGTTTTTTGATTATAAAAGTACAATTAAATTAATGGCTGGGCTGATGTAGTGATAATTTACCAAATAACAGGTACAGTTTATGAATTAAAGCTAGAAGATCTGCAAATCGAGTGCTTTAGTGAGGTGCAAATTTATAAACTGGAAGCATTTGTTTCGAGTAATCATTTTTAGGTCAAGCTGTTAATTAATTGTACTATTTTTTATATTTGTTTATTGTATAGTAACTATTGATAATTTTTAGAATTGAAGACTTGGATAACTTCATCAGTAAGAAGCGGTAAAATAACTGCATGAATTATTTGGGGAACAAGCTTGCTGAACGAATATATGTATTTAGTGAAATAAGAGCTTTTTTTGTTTGGTTAAATTAAAACAGTAAGGAGGATAACCATATGAGGAAAAAAAATGAAGTTGAAAATATAGAAATTGATACATATATGGAAAGAGATATGGATATATGTATAGATATAGAAACGGAAATTAAAAATCATAAACATGCCATGACATTATGGTTAGAGTTATTTTCACAATAGACCAGTACAGAACAAATACAGTACCAAAAGAAACTAACTTATATATTTCAGTATGGAAAGGGATTTCTTCTTTCTGCTTATTAAATATACAGAAGAAAAATCCAAGTGCTTTGTGGAAGGGAACAGGTGTTGATAGAGTTTAAATTGGGTCGGCTTTAGTCGTAAATAATTTCATGTTAATTAGTTACTAAAGTCAATTAATGTAAAGGCCTTCGAGACGATATTTAAATAGCACCTATATATTGATACGATATTTATATCAATATATAGGTGCTATCATTTTGATAGGCAAAAGAAGCGTTTAAATGGTTTTAAACTCAGTTTAGATTTGAATTTGTTCCTTGATTAGCTTGAAAAACAACTTTGTACGAGCATGATGCTTATTCGAGAAGCATAGACACAAAAGTGGTTTATAACTGTGGTGGTGGGAGTAGTTAAAAAAACAAACTATCGATTTAGATCATTGGATATTTAGTCGATAATAATTGACTTGTTTTGATAAATACTTATTAAAGGAAATTATTTATAATGAAAACAGAGAAAAACTAACATATAATTGGGTATTGCTGTGAAAAAAGAAATATTTCAACGCTAAATTAGATTAATAATCGAAATTAGCAATATTATTACTTGAATACAATACTAAAGTAGATGTATACTAACTTAGCTGTTAGACAACGCAATGTTTATCTGCTTTAAGAAAATTTAAAAAAGATAAAAAAAAGTGTTGACAACCAAACAGCAAGATGGTATTATAATTAAGCTGCTTGCGACAAGCGAACAGCAAACACCTTGAAAAGCAGTTGAATTAGTGCTTTAAAGGATTGGACTTTGAAAAGTAAACAGTGACGAGTCTTTCTAACGAAAGACGGTCTTTTAACAAAAGACCATGTAAAGGAACTCGAAAAAATTCCAAAGTCTATCAAAAGACTTTAAAAA
>JAEWZA010000069.1 GCA_023395575.1 Bacillota bacterium | reverse complement strand
GTGCAAATGGCTTCAATGCAATAGCGGCAACTGAATATAAGTTTGATTTTGGTGGTGGAGCAGTAGAGTCAGGATATATTGGTGTTAGTGCAACCACCAGCTACAGTGCTGCAAGAGGATATGGCTTTAATACTCCAGCAAATATGAAAAATGTTGCAGCATCAGGCAGTGGTGTTGCAAGTGATGCAGTTCAATTTTTGACTTTTGGAACAAAAAGCACAAATACTTTTAATGTAGACTTGCCAAAAGGACTCTATGAGATTGAAGTGACTTTGGGAAATACTTCAAGAGCAAGTGTAGCGGCAGAAGGTGTGTTTCAAATTATTAATATGACTGGAAACTCTGCAAAAGATAAATTTCAAATACCAATTACAGATGGACAGTTAAATATATTGGTTACTGAAGGCAAGGAAGGAACAGCCTTTACGCTAAGTGCTCTTATAATTAAAAAAATATCAGATAATGCAACAACAAACAGAACCATATACATAGGAGGGGACTCAACAGCCTGCAACTACTATCCAATAGACAATAGTGCACAGGCTGGCTGGGGGCAATTGCTTTCTAAGTTTGTAGATACAAAAGAATTTCAAGTGAGAAATATTGCTGCCAGTGGACAGTGTGCAAGAGGCTTTAGAGATGATGGACAGTTTGAAACAATCCTTAAATACATTAAGCGGGGAGATTACTTCTTATTAGAATTCGGAATAAATGACACGGCAGCAAAGAACAATACAACTGAGGAACAATTTAAAGAAATAATGAGAGATATGGTGAAGCAAACAGTTGCAAAGGGTGCCACTATAGTATTGGTAACTCCGCAGGGAAGATCAACAGATTTCAATTCCTCAAATGTACATACTGCTGAAGGCAGATATTATAGATATTCCACACTTGCACTTGCAAAAGAAGAAAAAGTACCGCTGATAGACCTGAACGTGTTAAGTTCTAAGTATTTTACAAGTATAGGTCCAAATGCAACCCTTTCTTTATTTATGAGTGGGGATGCTGTGCACCCTAATAGAGCAGGTGCAACTGAGCTGGCACGTATAGTGGCTGAGGATATACAAAAGCAGGGGCTTTTTGATTCTAAAGAAAAGGATAAAGCTGGTGACCTAAATGTAGATGGATATATTGATGCAATTGATTTTGCACTTATGAAGCAATTCTTACTTGGGGTAATTAGTGATTTTCCAGCTGAAGATGACAAAATTGTCGCAGACCTTGATGGAGATGGCAATATAAATGCAATAGATTTTGCATTAATGAAAAAGTATCTACTAGGAGCAATTACTGAATTTCCTGTAAATGAAGAAATTACAATACCTTCAACAATATTTCAGGCTGAAGACGCTTATATTTATAACGGTGTAAAAGAGACAATCAACGGTGGTTATACAGGAGAAGGCTATTGCAATTTAAACAATGATACAACAAGCTATGTTGAATGGACTGTTTATGCAGAAAAGGCAGGTTTGCAGACACTAAAGTTTAGATATGCAAATGGTACTACTGCTGATCGTCCTATGAAAATAGATGTTAATGGAAGTACTGCAATCAGCAGTTTGAGCTTTATTTCTACAGGAGTCTGGACAACTTGGCAAGATGTAACTATAAGTGCAACTCTTAATGCTGGTGTAAATAAAATAAGAGCATCTTCTATCGTAGAAGCAGGAGGTCCTAATATAGATTTCCTAGAGGTAACAAATGCAACTAAACCTTAAACAAAGCAACGATATTTATATCGGGGAGCTGCTGCAAAACAAGAAATTATATATACCAACAATAAACTCTTAAATAGTACTCCCGTGCATTATATATCTATGGATTGCTCCCGAAATTTATGCTGAAATAGTGTGGTTCAGAACAAGCACTTCAGCCGACCGTATAACACTCGACATCCTGTCTCGAGGTAATACTCACAGCTACTTCTTGTAGCTGTGTCGGCTACAATACTTGTTCTTCACATACTATTTCTAGCATCAATTTCTAACCGAGCTTCTCCATTTGATATATATTACACTCGCGTACTATTTCTTGCAATAAGTTATCGGTATACAGAAATTTTATTTTTCAGCAGCTCCTTTTCAGACAAATTATGGCTTAAAATAATTAGCTACAAAAAAATAACAGTAACAAGATATTTGTCTTGTTACTGTTATTTTTTTAGTATATAAACTTATTTCAATATTTGGTTTGCATGCAAGCTTGCTTTGAAATTCAAAAAATTAAAGTATTCTACAGGTATTCTTTATTGTCTACGTTAGAATGCAAGTTGCTTCTTTTGACAACTGCTATGCGCAACAATTGCCAATTATATAAAAATAAATATGAATATTTTTTATCTTAAATTAGTGGTGTTATCCGACGCATACCGCTGATAACACTCATTTCTATAAGTGTTATTAACGGTATGACATGGGAAATAATTTCTAAGCTTCAGAGTAAGAACTACACCTGAAGGAAGAAGCTCCAAATGTGGTAAAACCACATTTGGAAAATACAAAGCTAACTAATTTATTAGAACTTTATTATCACCACGGATTAGTAGAAGTTGAAGGCTTCCAACCTGATGTGTCTAGCCAAGCAGCTCTCTTAAGTACAAAGTTTTGTAGAATATCTATCTGTTGCTCCCAAGTCTGTGATGTCTGAGTCCCAAAACCACCTACCATAGAAGTGTTTAGAATATTCCATTTTTGGAAGTTACGCTTTGCACCGTTAGACAATGGACTAGATAATTGCTGTATCTTAGCTTTCAAATTTGCATCAGAGAAAGGACCGCTACGTAATGAACTCCAACGTGCTGCAATTTTTTGTTGGAAGCTTGGATCCTTCATTAGTGTATAGTACCAGTCAACAGTAGAATTTGTACCGAACATTGGTTGAAACTGCCACCCTTGTATATTAGACGATGTTCCACCACCCCAGCCAAAACCAGTGTAACAATCAAAGCCAAGATCAAAGTCCCAGAGAGGTCCAGCTTTTAGCTTTTGATCACGGTCTTTAAATATACGTGTACTACGCAAGTATGAGTCACCTTGGCGTGCCATTTCATTTACAATTATAAAATCTACAAATGAGTCAACATCTATGTATGCAGGATAACCGGTAGTTGGATTTGATGGGTTTGAGCTGTGGATAGCATTGTGCGTTTTTTGAATGTAATTAGTTATCCAAGCTAATTGCTCAGGAAGAGCATCATCAGGTTCTGTCAGTTCAAGGTCAGACCATCCGTTACCTTTGATCAGTGGAGGATCTGCTGCTTGCATATTGAACTGCATCAAGTAACCACCTGTAATATTTGGTTCTGTTAGGTCTTCTTTTTTTAACTTAGCAATGTTAAGACGATCCTTGTCAATTTCTATGGTTTCAGTTAGCAAGTAAACGCCTTGGTAGTCAGAAGAAGATACTGGCTGGTTATCAATATTGATGTATACCTCTACAAAGGTGTAGCCAGGTGTTTCTAAGCCCAAAGTATTTCCTAATTCATATGCAAAGGCATTACGGATAAGGGACT
>JAEWZA010000064.1 GCA_023395575.1 Bacillota bacterium | reverse complement strand
GTCCCTTTCTCTAGTACCATCGGTAAGTCATCTGCATCTATCATTGTTTTAGTAGTAGAACCGTTCTTTTTGTACAATTCAAGTTATGCGATACTGCCATTTACTTCGTATTTGTTTCCTTTTGCTTTATGTTTTGCTTTTATCACAAGCACCTCTTCCTTTTAATATACAAGTTATTTCCTTCTATTATAGCATAGGACAGCCACATCTATTTATATCTATGGATTATAATCTAATTAAATATTTAAAAGGAGGCATATCTCTTTTATATATGCCTCCTGCTCAATTTGTATGTTTCAAAATCCCTTTTATATATTTTTTCCTTTAACCTTCTGATTTAACATATGTATGATTTCTTCTAAAACCAATTATATTTTTAAACAAATTACCTCCATATATTTTGCCACCCAATAGTACAGATGATATCAATAAAACTATTATAAATGCATAATAAATAATTATGCCAATTATATCTTTACTTCTAAAAAATGAAGAAAATAACACAAAAATGGTGTTAAATGAGTAGTCATCTATAGCGGAAATACCCACCAAACTTATTATAAGAGGAAAACCTAAAATAACTGTTGATGCTAATATACAAATAGAGTGTTTCTTTACAATAAGTGATATTAAAATTATAAGCTTAGCTATTGCAATACAGCCAATAAGCTGAAGTAAATTAGCGAGAACAACAAAATTCAAAATACTAATATTCAAGTCCAGATTTTCAAACAAGCTTATACTTTGTATAGGGGCTGACCAAGTTTTTATATCATATCGTGATAATAAATTAATATAATTAGGCAGATAGACTATAACCATAAGAAATAGGGCAGTTATACTGCCTATAAAGCCTTTTTGTGCAAACAACCGTAATCTGCCATTATATGTACTTTTGTAAACTTTGACCATCCCGTTTTTATACTCCATAGGGAATATATTACTCAAACACATAATAAGTAATATACAATAAATAAGTCCATTATATAAATCTCTAGTTTTATTATTAAATATATAGCGTGAGGATAGTTCACAAATAAAGCTTCCGTTTATGTCCTTTTCTTTTTTCAAATTTGCAAGATATTGATATTGTTTTTTAAGTCTTTCAAATCCTATTTTCTTTTCTGAAAGGAGTGTAATTTTGTTTAATTCTCTGGTGTATGCAGCTTTGTCTAGTACACCATTTTTAAATGAATTTCTAAGTTTTTGTAACTCCAATGGAATATTATCAAAATGTTTTTGCTCATTTTGGATAAATTTTTCTTTTTCGGCAGTTAGTTCTCCAGCCAAAGAATCAACATAGCCTTTATATATAGCAGTATCTTTAGTCATAAGAAATGGAGATGTCTGAATATTTTGATATCCAATAATTAAAGCTACAATAAATATTAAAATGACCTTATTTGAAATAAATATTTTATAAGTCTCCTGAATAAACAGGCTTGTACTGCCATTAATCCGTTTCGATCTTATACTAACATTGTTTAAAAGCTTTTGAAGTATAGGTGTTGCACTCGTATAATTTCTTACATATGAAAATATAGTTAATGATATTGTTAAAACAGATAATAATAAAAATACAAATATTGAAGCATATACTTTACTTATGGGAAAACCAAAAAAATTAATATTTGTGTATTCCCCATATAATGTGAATACGTCATAAAATGAAAATAAATTTATATATTTAAGCGTATTTATATATGAAGCGGGATAAATGAAAGTATAGCATATATAACTAAAGCCAATAAACAATGCCAAAGCTACATATATTACCTTCGGATTCAAAAAAACATTAAATATAACAGAAAAAACAAATGATGTAATTGCAGTTATAATAATCTTGGTAAGAATAAATATGCTAATAAATTCCTTCACAGAAATTAAAAAACTACAATCCCTAAAGGAACTCATTGATTGAACATACCGTGATAAATCGCCAAATCCATATATCTTATTTCCTAGAAATAATATACTTCCATAAAATATTAATGATAATACAGCTGTTGTAAAAGCTAGAACTGTAAGTTTTGATAAAATTACAGGAATATGCCCATTTCTTGCTGCTTTAGTCAGTTTAATAAGCCCGCTTTCTTTTTCCATTAGGAAGATATAAACACACAGCAGGAATATTATAGCTGCGATTGATAAGTCAGTAAATTTATACTGAGTTACTGATACAATTCCTGTTTCATCGCCAAGCTCTAGTTTGATAGCCTTTAAATGTCTAAAGTCTTTTGGTGTTTTTACAATATTTCTAAACGCAAAAGTTCCACTTTTATTAAATATGGAAACGCTTTGCATATTTTCAGCCTTTTCTTCCATCGAATTAATAAAATCTGGATAGCTTTTAATATATTCAAGCTGATTGTTTATCAACCCCAAAGAGGCAAGATAGTCCTGTAAATAATTGTTATCCTTCATAAATCTGCTATTATCATACTTTTTCAGAAGCTCATCATAAGAAATTTCTTTATATGATAACTTTAAAATAGGAGATACTTGCTCCTTAATTGCCTCTTCCGCAATTTTGTCTGTTCTAAGATTTTCTATAATTGACAATATATTTAGTTCATTATAGCTTTCGCTTATTTGAGACAATGCCTCTTTTTCAGATAATTTTGAATACTCCACCAACACATTGTCATATTCATTTGGAATCTTGAAATCTTTTTTATTTTGTTCAGCAATATACAGATAGCAATTAGAAGCAAATAAAATGAAAACAAATAATAGAAGAAATTTTTTGGATAGTAATTTATAAAATTCATATTTTAGTATACGCATTTTACGCCCTTCTCTCTTTATTAAAATCATTGAAAAGATAAAGGTAAATATCCTCAAGATTAGGCAGTGCAGGACTTGCACCAAGCTCAGACTGTAAATCGTCTCCTACTACTTTTACTGCTACAAGATTATTTTTTTCTCCTACTATATTGCTTACCATATACTGTTTTTGTAATTCCTTAAGCTTATCAACTGGTATGTGTGCCTGCCAAACCTTATTTTCCATCTGCGACAAAACTTTTGACGGAGTATCCTGTAGAATAAGTTTGCCCTGCTTAAGAAAAATAACCTCTTTAGCCACGTATTCTATATCAGATACAACGTGCGTAGCAAATATAACTATTTTATTCAACGCAACTTCACTTATAAAATTACGAATATGTACTCGTTCCTTTGGATCAAGACCTGCTGTAGGCTCATCTAGAATCAATATTTCAGGGTCATTCAGCAGTGCTTGTGCTATTAATATTCGCTGCTTCATACCACCTGAAAATGAGCCTAGCTTTTTGTGTGCATCATTACGCAAATTAACCAAATCAAGTACATACTCTATTCTTTCCTTTGCTAGCTTCTTCTTTAATCCTTTCAGAGCTGCCATATACCACAAAAAACGGTTTGCAGAAAAATCATCATATAGCCCTTGATGTTGTGGCATATACCCAAGTATATCTCTGAAAGCCTTGCCCATTTTTTTAGTATTTGTACCATTATAATCTATAATACCTGAATCCGCCTCTATATTATCCGTTATAATATTCATAAGTGTGGATTTACCTGCTCCATTTGGTCCTAAAAGACCATATACTCCAGCAGTAAGGGAAGTACTGAAATTATCAAGAGCTTTTTTTGTACTACCTTTATAAGTTTTTGCTATCTTGTTGATTGTAAGTACCATGAGGCGTACTCCTTTTACTAATTTTCAATTTTTATATCATTACCTGTTACAATAGCAGGTGTCATGCGATCTATATCCATTTCGAAAAAGGGTTTAAACTCTATTCTTCCCGTTTTTGTAAACTGTTTTTTATCAGCATAAAAAATCTGAAACTTATCCTTTGTGCTGGTGGTAATAAAAAGATGTGAATCTCCTCCACACATTACAGAACAGTTATCATTAATGTAGCCAGTATCTATACTATTTATAGACTTACCGTTATTATCTAATATTCTGAGTTTTTGCTGGTCTTTAGGCTTTGCGTCAGCAGACCATATGAG
>JAEWZA010000057.1 GCA_023395575.1 Bacillota bacterium | reverse complement strand
TAAGTCAAAATTACAATATCATACCCGTAAACGAAAAGGTATTATCTTAAATAAGAGTCTTAAAGCATGGTTGGAAAATAGGCTTTTGTCGGTCAGTAAATTCCTATTCATAAACATATGGGCAACCTCAATTTCTCCGCGCTGCCAACGCTGCCTTTGGGTATACAATTTATTAAAACTTTCTATAGGGTCAACAAAGAACAGAGCATTCTCACAAAGGAGTACTCTCTTTTTTAGAAGCTTTTTAATTTGAAAGGTTACATGAGTGTCCTCACAAATGGTGTCTGTGTTGTATAATTGAGTCTTCAAAATAGTAGACTTCCTAAAAGCAGAGAAGGCACCGGATAATGTATATATACTGTCCATTTCAGATTGAAAGTTTCTGCCTGCAAAAAAGGCTTGACAGTACTCACAAAACTCAATACGACGAAGTATCCTCATGAAAAATCCTTTTGTACTCTCAATAAGCCCAGGGTCTGTTAAAACAGAACCTGTCATGCAATGTATATCAGAGTTTAATTCAAAACGAGTAACTACATTTGTTAGTGCATCAGGATGAAGCTTACCATCACTATCAATATGTATAATATATTTTCCTTCACTATTGAATAACGCCAAGTTCAAAGCTTTTGATTTACCCTGTTTTGCGTTTAGCCACTGAAGAGACAAGCCTTTAAACTCGTTTTGACATCGTCTGTATATTTGAAAGCTATTATCTATGCCTTGATTATTTACAAGCATGATCTTAATCTTATCATTAGGGTAAGTTGATAAATATATTGACTCTAAGCAGCCATAGAGTGTGTTCGCTGAATTATATACAGGAACAATCACTGTTATTTCAGGGAAATTACTAATAGTCGTCCTATCCTTTTTTACAAATCCTTTTCTGAACAGGACTAAAGCTTCCCCGACAGCCGGAATAATCTCCATTATGAGAGGAATGATTATCCAAGCCATCCAAAAAACAATTGAACTTGAAAAGTAATTAATTATGTTCATAATTAAAACTCCCAACTTTCTGACGGATAATATGTGATTTTGTAAACACTAAATAATACAAAGCTATTGAGAATGAATAAAACACTAATCTCCCGAATATTGTATGGGCAAAGTAAAAAATGTTATTCCCAAATAAATAAATTAAAGCACATATTACAAAAATTCTTATTACATTAGCAATAAAAATCCAAATAAAGCCGAATATATTAACAACAATTTTCTCATAAAAGCTATAAACATTAAAAAACCAAAGTAATGCTGTAAAGGCCATAATTTCAATGATTCCAGAACATTCATAATCTATATACAAGGAAATAGAAGAGTCATAATTTGATATAAACAGTATTCCGTATTGAAAATAAGAGCTGTACATATGAGTTAAGCCGCCCAAAATTCCAGATACAGAAGCCACTGCCTTAGTTAGTGAAGCTAAAACAATTGGCTGAATCCACACCATCATCAGTATAAACAAGCCAACACTACCCCAGCAGAACTTCCAGAAATCCAGTTTGCTACGGTTTAGAACTGTTAATATGTAAATCCATATGATTGCAAATAAGATCACTAATATGTTCATATGTTTTTTTCCGTTTGCTTGTATTTACGATAAAGCAAAACTAGTCCTATAACGGCAAAAGTGACAATGATGCCTAAGATTGGATCTGATGATGTACCTGCAAGTGTAAGTGATTGTTCACCTATACTTGGACATGTAAAAGTGATATTATTTAACTCACTAATAGGTATATTATTACAGTATTTAGATATGGTATCAAAACTAATACTGAATTCTAAATCATCACCTGGATTATAATCTTTATCATAAATCGTTAAAACTGCATCACCCAGCACTTTGCTATAATTAAGGTTATCGAAAACAGCTATATCGAAATGAGTTCCAGCAGGAAAATCTCTAATTGATGTTGACCAATCTATTTCTTTTTTATCAGCTGTGGGCATAATAATTAGTTGCATATCGTAGGCATTATTAATTTTCAAATACATAACAAAGGAGTCATATCTGCCATCTAAATCACTCATTTTGATATGACCATATAAAGCTGTAGCATCAGAAAATAATGCTATATTTTCATAATCTCTATCATCATAAGTGCCATAATAAAATGGAGTGTGTGGCTTATCCGACCAATCGTCAAAATATCCATCAATAACAATTGGCATTTCAGCAACGGCAATGGATGGTATTAGTATTAATAACATTGCAAATATAACAGAACATGTTTTTTTAATTCTATTCTTTAACAAGCAAATCACCCTCTCAATTATTACACTTTTAAATAAAGGACCTTTGTTTTATTACTAGTCGTGGTCAAACTCTATAGAAGAAATTGCTTATACATTTTAATAGCCGCATATGCAAGGTTAGAGCAAGCTGGCAAATTGTATTATATTAGTTTAATAGAGCTAAACATTAAGCGATCAGATACTAAGTACACACGTAAGGGTGTTTCGCTTATTTCTAATTGAATTAGATTTAACTGTTCCTTATTAAGAATAACCTTCAATTCCTCATAAAACACGTTCCCCATATTTTCGATAGAGGGTTCTAACTGATTAAAAGGTGAGATATCATTTAAATATTGGTTTTGGTATAGTAATAAAAAGTTTTCAACAATTCTGTTTATACTACTAAACATATCTCTCTCTTTTTCTAGTTGTAATTGCTCAAAAAGTAACGATATTTCAAAAGTATGAGGATGAATGTTTTTAGCATCACTGCTAAGGCTATGTTTAGCATTTAAGCGGTATTTCAATTTAAATCCTTCAAACATAATATGTACTCCTAAGTCAATTACTGAAATTGACAACTCATAATAATTAATGTAATAGGCTGTTTAAAGTAATTCAAATAAATATGGATGGTTCTCTAATTTAATTATACAGTTTTTACAAAGAAAATCAATGAATATAGTCGAAATAATGTATATTTTCGCTAAAAAAACAGTAAAATAGCCTAACAAATAGCGAAATGCATCAAAAAATAAGATATAAAGAAATTAATGGTATATATAATTTTATATCTTTTGCACAGATTATTAAATGAATACAATTGTGGAAACAGCTATTACTAGGAGAATAGGTGGAGTTTTGTTTGTTTAGGATCATAAATATATAAAATTTATGACAAAAAGTTAACAAATTTAAAGGAAAAATAAACTAATGTGTTGAATAATATAGGCTTAGTAAAAAATATACTTATAGGAGGATTATGTTATGCAGATGGATCCAGCAGCAGCTAGTGCGCTTATATTTGCAAGTCTAATAATACCAATGGTATTAGCATTAGTAATGAATGTTGTTTTTGGAATAATTGCTGTTAGTATGGCTAAAAAGAGAGGGCTTAATTCAGTACCTGCTTTTTTTGCAGGTTTTTTTGCCTCATTTATAGCTTTATTTTTTATTGCAATGCTTCCAAAGTCAAATACTAATTACTAAGAATACTCTAACGAATAAGGGTAGCTAGACAACAAAAAAGAAGAGGTTTATTAAAAGTGCTTTCACTATAGAAACATATTATGTTTCTATAGTTGTTAGCGTTTTTATTTTGCCTCTTTTATAGTATAGCAATTATAATTTTAATAGGTTTGAAGCATTTCTCCATAATATTTGTTCTTGCTCTTCTGTTGTCAAATCAAGGCTAAGAAATCTCTGAAGCTCTTCCTCATGTGACCACATAGGGTAGTCTGTACCGAAAAGAACTTTTTTTGTACCGTGCTCTTTAATAATATATGTTGCTTTCTCTTTGCTAAGAAAAGCCAGTGAACTGGAGGTATCAAGATACAAGTTTTTGCCAACAAGGTACTTTATAGATTTATCCCACATTTGGTATCCGCCAAGGTGAGCTGCAATTACAGTTAGATTTGGAAATTTATTTAATACATTGGACAATCTCTCAGGGCTAGAAGTGGTTCTTTTTTCGTCACCCATATGAACAAGAACTGGAAGCCTACCCTCTAGTGCTTTATATATGGGCATCATAGAGGGATCGTCAATATTAAAATCTTGAAAATCTGGATGCAGCTTTATGCCTTTTAGACCAAGGCCTATTAATCTGTTTATTTCCAAATTCGCATTGGTAAGGTCAGGATGTAAAGTACCAAATCCAATAAAGCTTTCATTCATAGCCTGTGCATTAGCAATAAAATCATTTATTGATTCAACTTGGTCTACTTTTGTAGCCGTTGAGTGGACAATATACTTATGCACATTTATTTCTTTACCTTTAGTAAGCAAATCTTCTATAGTTCCGTTTCCATACATTTGAGCGCCATAATAATTCCCGGTTGCTTGTGTTGCTTTTATAGCTACTTTTGATGGGAATATATGGGTATGAGCGTCAATTATCATAGGTTTATTCACTGTATCACCTTCTAATTACGTAGATTTATATAAATGACTCTAAGTGTTTATAATATAATAATATTTATATGTAATGGGGGCGGTTGAGCGTTTTCGAAGTATTAAGTGACTTGCGGAAAACGTAGGAACTGTCTCCGTGTAGCTGGGTGTTATAGTACTTAGTGCAATTATATAGTTAGCTAATTTTTTACGTTCTATCTATTGGATTTTAACATATTAGAATTAAAAGTACAAATATAAGTATATTTGATCAGCTCCGACGAGTAAAAATTTTTATTTGGTCTAAAAATATAACTCGCCTCTAATTTATGTTAAAATTTCCCATTTTGTATTTTTTTATTTTTTTGCTAAAAATACTAACTCTTTTTTTGAATTTT
>JAEWZA010000413.1 GCA_023395575.1 Bacillota bacterium | reverse complement strand
GATTGAGGCACAATTATTAAATCTTGAGTATATAATTGAGGCTGTTGTTGTTGCCAAGGAGGATGCAAATAGTGGAACTAAATTTCTTTGCGCTTATGTTGTGACAAACAGAAGTGTTACTGTCCATGATATACGAGAAAGTCTAAAAAATACGCTTCCTGAATACATGGTACCATCTAATTTTGTTCAAATGGAAAAACTTCCGTTATCGCAAAATGGAAAGATAGATCGCAAGGCACTGCCTGATTATGATGGTGGATTTAGTATAGGAGAAGAATATGTAGCTCCTACTAATGAGATTGAACAAAAGCTTGTTGACGTATGGCAGGAAGTATTAGATTTAAAAAGGGTGGGTATAAAGGATAATTTTTTTGACATTGGAGGTAACTCTATTAAGGCTATTCAGATGATAGGTCGTTTAGAAGACTATTCAATGAATGTGCAGCATATTTTGCAATACCCAACAATTGAGGAACTCCAAAAGCACATAATTAAATTGAATGGCATTAAGCATGATTTACCACCAATATTTAAAGAAAATATTGATATAGAGTATCATTTTTTAAAAAATGGTGAAGTAGATGAGTATAGTTTATATCTTGATTGTGACATACTTATGATTTACTTTACTTCAAAGAGAAAGCTAAAAAGTGCTAAAGGCTTGAAGGAATTACTTATATCCGATATAACCATTGAAGTAATACAAAATCAAGATGGTTCAATTTATAATATTAGTCATTTGAATTTTCCGTTCCGAGATGACATTTTCAAGGTGCAATATTACAAAGGTAATGGATATGAGTCCATTAAGGAAATCGAGGAGCTTCTTGATAAGGGTGAGCTAGTCATAGTTAATACTTTTATGCAAAAAGTCCCATTTTCACAGCAATATAGGGAATCGGATTATACAGTACCTGACCAACATAGTTTCCTAGTTATTGCTTATGACCAACAGAGTTTTTATTATGTAGAAATGCCGCAAATTATTAATGCTAAAAATTATATACCATATGGCGAAAACAAATCAGTAGGTATTATTGATAAAGAGGCTTTACGTCCAGCCTTTGATGATTTGCTTAACTATGTTACTGTTTCTTTTGATGAACAGAAAATAAATAATGGCTCTCATCTCAAAGAGCTAATAGAAATAATGTTGAAAAACTATGAAAAAGGTGTGTTTTACGAAAACGGGCGAAAAGTATCTCAAGGGCATGCTGCAATACAATGTCTTATAGATATATGTAATAAAAACAGTTTAGACTTATATGATTCAAGTACATTCGTACAAATGTGGCTTGTTGGATTGTTCAACTGGAAGACCTGGTCGATAGCATCACAGAGAAAATTATTAAAGTATGCTTTAGAGGAATATGATGAGGAATGTAATAACGAAGTAAAATTAGAGATTATGGATAGGCTTGAAGAAATATTTAAGCTATGGGTAGATATAGGACTTTTAATCAGAGTGAGAGCTGGAAAAGGTGAAACAACCTTTGGAACTTTCTATATAGAACATTTTCAAAAATTAAAGGATAAAGAGGAAGAATTGATTAATAAACTAAAAGAGCTGTGGAGTCCAACAAAAGAGCTTGTGGAGTCCAACAAATCAGGCGTAGTACAAACCGTACAGTCCTTTTTCATTGAGGAAGGCGATGAAATGATAGAAAATCGGAAAGCTGCCAACTATCAGGAAACAGAGAGCCAGCCCCAAAATGTACAGGAAGAAAAAAGTCTATCTGACAATCGGATACAAGTGAACAGTAAGAAGGTAGACACAGCACTGTCGGGACAAATAGTAAATTACCCTGAATCAAAGGAATTGAAAGTGGTAATGCAGCGAGATATAACTACGTATCTTCACAGAAGTTTGCCTCTATGTGCTGTACTTGCTAATGAAAAGTATATTCCATGGTACTTCAATAGTTTTATACAGATTTATTCGTTTAAAGATCCAAATGGGTTTGTTGAACTTAACTACATAGAACCTAGAGATTGCTATACTGAAGTTGTATATGATTTTAATGTGGGATATCATTTGTTAAAGAATGAAAAATCTATCATTGATTTTATTATTGAAAATATCAATATGGGACATTATCTTATAATTAATGTTGATGAATTCTATCTTTCAAATAAATGGTCATACCAAAAAGAACATTTTGTACACGATTCACTAATCTATGGATATGATAATGCTACAAAACAATTAAAGGGTATCGGGTTTGATCAATATAGACTTTTTACTGAACTTATTTTTGATTATAACGAATTTAATTCTGCTTTTGAGAATGGAAAAATTTATTATAAAAAGGATGCTCCATGGTCTGAGTGGTGTGCCGTACACTTGATTAAATATAAAGGTTTTGACGGGGAATATCCTTTTAGTATAACTAAGTTTATAAATGAATTAGAGAGTTACATTTTTTCTAGAAGTGATTTAAGAAGAGTTTATATGTTAGAGCATTATCCAGAACAAGTAGAATATGGGCTTAGGACATATGATGTACTTATTAAAAACTTGCATAATGTACTTGAGGGAAAGCCAACAATCGATTATAGAGCAGTACATTTATTGTCCGAGCATAAAAAATGTTTATATGACAGGATTGAATATGTAATTTCAAAATATCAGTTAGTAGGGGGAATTACTGAACTTCATAAACAATACATGGAAATTGTAGAGAGATGGAATAATATCAGACTAAAATGCTTTTCTCAGTTCATAAAAGACATTGATTCTACGAATATATCTCAAAAATATAAGTACTTGATTTATGATGTTATTAATGAAATTAATGAAGTTAAGAAAATTGAATATGGTATATTGGAAAAGATAATCAAAGAATTAAAGTTGAACAAAGAAAATATTGAAGGCAACTAAATGATAGAAAATGTATTTATCGTGTCTTTATGAGGTATGAATTTCTTATATATTATATATAGAGATTCATACCACTATTTTTATGTGCTTAAATCTAGAATGAATGCAGGTTTAGGAGTTGTGTATATGTTTGATTCAATATTTCCGATATTAAAAGGTGTCGGTTATTAAATGCAGAATAATAATCATATACTATTTCGTGTGGATTATTTAATTAAAGGAGGAATCTAAGAATGAATATTGAAGATTTTGTTTTAGATGACTATTATTATGAAACAGAGGCTGAAGGGGTTTTGGTTAAGATTCACAAGGATTCTATGAATCAAAGTACACTTGCCTACGCTAATAAAATATTGGATTTGTATTTTTACAAGAAGCCAGAAATTATAGAATATATACTAAATTATTGTGTTCTAGATTATTATGAAGCTAATTACAATAGGGATGAAATACTGAAAAGATTAAAAGAAGCTGATATAGAGATTGTAAATGACAGATGGGGCTGTTTAAGTTGGAAGAAACATGATTTAGATGAACATATCATTCAAGTTGAATTTAATGATGAAATGCAATTATCTTATGTGAGCATAGACAGCTAATTGACGAAAGCAAATATCTTCAATACATATATAAAAGAAATTATAAAAGAAATTGGTAATTATTTTAGTGTGTTTCTGTAAAAAATTAATATTATGCTATAATAGCTCCTGATTTCAGGAGCTTTGTTAATATAATGGATTATGCTAATTCTTTTATAAAGCCTTGCAGGGACAAATTATAGTACTGGATTACTGGTACTTCCGTACAGGCTTATCTAAATGGAGTACTCCCAAGTTATTTGTTGAATTTGTATAGGCTCAAATAATTTTAAATATTATTGACATTTATATCCAAAAGCTTAATAATTTT
Source organism: Bacillota bacterium (assembly GCA_023395575.1). Taxonomy (GTDB): domain Bacteria; phylum Bacillota; class Clostridia; order Acetivibrionales; family DSM-1351; genus Ruminiclostridium. The sequence goes on along the minus strand of JAEWZA010000413.1, from coordinate 11,842 downwards.
ATTACAATGTTATAATATATGTTTATTGAGCAAAATAGTTAATGACATTAAAGGTAAAATAAATTGTGCCTAACATTGTAATATTTCCAATTGCTTTGGGTTTAGATTCATTTTGAATTAGAAGGATTTAGGCCATAGGATGATAGTAACATTTTATCAATTGGTACTTTTGGATGCAATTTTAAGTGCAGTTTTTGCCAGAATTATTCAATTTCACAATTTGAAGCAAAAAGCCGCTTTATTACTGCCTTAGAAATGGCTCACACTGCATTGAATCAAAAGAATAGCATAGGCTTGGCTTTTACTTATAATGAGCCTTCTATTTGGTATGAATATGTTTATGATGTGGCGAGAGAGATTAAGAAAAAGAATATTTATTTAAGGTAGTACTAGTAACAAATGGGTATATAAATCATGAACCCTTAAAGAAGCTGCTTCCTTACGTTGATGCTTTAAATGTTGATTTAAAAGGTGATGATGAGTTTTATAGAAGGCTCTGCGCAGGAAGCTTAGAGCCTGTAAAACAAACCATAGAACTAGCTCACAGTATGGGCTGCCATATAGAGGTCACAACCTTATTAATATCGGGAGAAAACAGTAGCAATGAAACATTAAGTAAGCTTGTTGAATTTATTACAACAGTAGATAGAGATATTGTTTTGCATATATCAAGATATTTTCCAAATTATCAAATGGATAGCGAAAAGACAACTATTGAAGACTTAAGAAAGGTATACAAGCTGTCAAAGGGTAAACTTAGCTTTATTTATGTCGGCAATGTAACCAAGGATGAACATATGTATATTACTGATTAGTAACTCAACTTTCCCAGTTGAGTTTGTTGAATAATTAAACCTCTTAGTTTATACTTAACACAATAATAGTATAAAGTAACCTAAATAGGGATATATAAAAGTGGCAGCCTTTGGGGAAATATTTAGGACTTATTATTATACTTTTTATAGATTTTATATTAGTCAAGTGATGTTATGAAGAAAAGCAATTACTAATATTTTAGAAAGGGTTATGTTAAAATGAAGAAATTTATATCTGAATTTAAAGAGTTTATTTCAAGAGGAAATGTTATTGATTTAGCTGTTGGTATTATTATAGGAAGTGCATTTACTGCCATTGTTAATTCATTGGTAAATCAGGTTATAATGCCTGCTATTGGTTTTATAATTGGCAAAATTGATTTTACTGGGCGCAAATTTCCACCTGATGCAACAGAAGGCGAGGCAGCAATAATGTATGGTGCTTTTATTCAGCAGGTAATTAATTTCTTAATAATTGCATTTGTTGTATTCTGTATGGTCAAGATGATTAACAAGCTTAAAAGAGGTAAGGCGGAAGAGGTAGAGGAAAAGGTAGAAGAAACTCCTCCACCATCAGCTGAGCTACAAATGCTGACAGAAATACGAGATTTGCTCAAGGAAAGTAAAGCTGATAAATAATAGAAAAACTAAATATGAGTTAAAAAAATGGCAGGTTGGACTTGATTTACTATATTTAGTTTGTAATGATAAGTTTAAATATTTGCAAATTTCATCTGCGAAGTTTGAGTAATTTATATAAACAGAATGGTGGTGTGATAAATGGAATGGCTAAGTAGTCAAAATCATGTGCTATTAGCTCTTATGGCAACATTAATGACATGGGCGCTAACAGCACTTGGAGCATCTATGGTATTCTTTTTTAAGGAAATAAATCAGAGGGTACTTAATACTATGCTGGGATTTGCAGCAGGAGTTATGATTGCTGCCAGCTTTTGGTCACTATTAGCACCAGCAATAGAAATGGCAGAGGACTCTTTTTTACCTGCATGGCTTGTTGCAGCAATAGGGTTTGTGGGTGGAGCTGCTTTTTTGGGAATAGCGGATAAGATTATTCCACATGCCCACTTCAATTCAAAGGAAGGTGAAAGTGAAGGTGTTTCAACAAAGCTTAGACGCAGTATACTATTAGTTTTTTCTATTACGTTACATAACATTCCCGAGGGCTTGGCTGTTGGTGTAGCGTTTGGTGCTGTAGCAAATGGAATAAATGACATTTCTATTATGTCAGCAGTGGCTGTAGCCATTGGGATAGGTATACAAAACTTTCCTGAAGGTGCTGCTGTATCCATTCCTTTAAGGAGAGAGGGGCTATCTCGCAAAAAGAGCTTTCTTTATGGACAAGCTTCTGGGGTAGTAGAGCCAATCGCAGGAGTTATAGGTGCACTTGCTGTTACTTTTATTAGGCCTATATTGCCATATGCTCTTGCTTTTGCAGCGGGTGCAATGATTTTTGTTGTAGTTGAGGAGCTTATTCCAGAGGCTCAGAGTGGTAATCACGAGAGTACACATCTCGCTACTGCAGGATGTATAATTGGATTTGCTGTTATGATGATTTTAGATGTTGCATTAGGATAGGTGACATCACATATACCTTATTATTTTAAGTGGCTTATTCTAAATTTGAGGGTGTTAGATGGGCTTGTTTAGTGATAGCTGAATATTAACTTCTGAATAAATTCATCTAAAACAAAAAAAGCAGTTTAATTTACAAAGGAATTAGTTTATTATTAGATTTGTAATTATATTAAATTAAATACAAATGTACAGGAGGATAAAGCTTTGAGTATTACAAAGAATTATTTCGGCACATTGCCAGATGGTAATGAAGTGGACATCTTCACTTTGAAGAATTCTAAAAATACGTCTGTAGATATTATTAATTTTGGTGGAATTGTAGTTTCAATTCGTGTTCCTGATAAGAATGGTAATATAGCCGATGTAGCATTGGGTTACACACAATTGGATAAATATATCGATAATGATGGTTACATTGGTGCATTAGTAGGTAGGCACGCAAATAGAATAGAGGATGCAGTGTTTGAGCTAAATGGTAAGGTTTATGAGCTTTTAAAAAATGATGGTGAAAATCATCTTCATGGAGGTGCGATAGGTCTCCATAACGTTGTTTGGAAGGCAGAAGTGTCAGAAAGCAATGGAAAAGAAAAATTAGTTCTTACACATACAAGTCCAGATGGAGAAGAAAATTACCCTGGGAAGCTAGATGTTACAGTTGAATATTCATTGTCAGAGGAAAATGAACTAAAAATAGATTATGCTGCTTTTTCAGATAAAGATACTGTAGTTAATTTAACAAATCATGCCTACTTCAATCTCGCTGGACATAATTCTGGAGAAGCAACACAGCATCAGCTTTATATAAATGCGGACTATTTTACTCCTGTCGATGATGAATGTGTTCCAAATGGTGAAATTACAAGTGTTAAAGGATCTGTTATGGATTTCACAAAAATGAAATGCATAGCTGATGACATAAATAGCACAGATGAGCAAATTGTAAATGGAAAAGGCTATGACCATAATTGGGTTCTTAACACAAAGGGAGATGTTAATGAATTAGCAGCTGAACTATATGAGCCTCAAAGTGGAAGAACTATGGAAGTTTATACTACAAAACCAGGAATTCAATTTTATTCGGGTAATCACTTGAGCGAAAAGTTAGTAGGGAAGGATGATACAGTTTATAATGCAAGAACTGGACTTTGTCTTGAAACTCAGTATTTTCCTAATGCGATGAAACACAAGAACTTTCCATCACCTATTTTAAGAGCTGGTGAAAAGTATCATCATATTACAATATACAAGTTTACAAATAAATAAATCTACTTTCGTATATAGTTCTATAGGTATGGTAGATTTATAAATAGTTTGTTGATGATTGCATGGAATTAATAATAGTTTATCTGCAAAAATTCATACTATTGAAAACAAAAACCCCTGAACTCGTACAGGGGCTTTTTGATGTCTGATTAATAAAGTCAATGTTAGTTTAAATTGAGTGGCTTATTGTCTTTTGCCGTATCCGCCATTAAAGCTTTTCTGAGAAGCTTTCTTAGCTCTTCTGCAATCAGGACATCTAGCAGGTTCATTTGTAAATCCTTTTTCAGCGTAAAACTGTTGTTCACCAACAGTAAAGGTAAAAGTTGCAGCGCAATCTTTACAAGTAAGAGTTTTATCTTCCATGAGACTACCTCCTAAAAATTTTGTTGCTGAGCATATAAAACCTTATACATTACGGGATGAAAAAGGAGGTTATATCAGAATAAGAAATTATAAAGCTTAGCAATTTTATTATACTATCGAGAATTGTAAAAATCAAGAAATTTTGAAGAACTTGGTATTTAAAAATATAAAAAATGAATTTTGATAGCATAAAAAAATAAAATTTCTATTGACAAATATGATATTGTGCCGTAAAATATCAAATGTGCCTTGCGAGACAATGTTTTGCGAGACGTAATATGGTGGGTATAGTTCAGCTGGTTAGAGCGCCAGATTGTGGTTCTGGATGTCGTGGGTTCGAATCCCACTATCCACCCCATAGAAAAAATAGTATAAACATTTTGTTTATACTATTTTTTGTGCTTCAGCCTGTTGAGCATGAAGCGAGTTTTTCATAAGAGAAATTAGTCATTCTAAACAAAAATGGTTCTATATACTTAAAATAATTTCAAACTCTAAGCAATATCATTTCAATCATTTTAGTTTTATCTAAATAATATTTCAAAAATTATGTAATATAAATGAAACCTTTTTGTTCTTTTTGCGTCTATAGTTGTTATAATAGACTTAAATTTTTAACTTAAATTGTTAACCTGGTACATTTTGAGCTCAAAAACTCCACAATATAATGCTACGATAAGTATTGTGTGAACAGAAAGTATTTCGGAGATGTAACAGCATGTAGTTTTGCAAAATAGTTTTACTAAATTTATGTGCTACTTTAGCACAGAGGGGGAATGAATGTTTATGGTTAGAAAATTATTAATATGGTCAGTGATATTAGTTGTATCATTATCAGCGGTTGGATGTGGCAATAAGTCTATGGATAGCACTGCTGCTTTTAATGAGCAATATTCATTAAGTGATTCAAATGGTGCAGTTGAACGAGCTGATACAGCATCTGGAGAAGTAGAATTACTTTCAGAAACAAAAGACTCAGCCACAAAAGAAAACGAACGTGGTCAAAGCTTAGCAAATATGTCCAGTGGGCAGAAGATTATTTTTTCGGGGCAAGTAAACCTAGAAACTTTAAATTTTGAAAAGACTAAAACTGATTTATGCCAATACATAACATCTATAGGTGGTTTCATACAAAATTCATCAGTTCATGGCGGAGGAATAGGCTATGCAGGTTCAAGAAGAGCTGAATATGTATTTAGAGTTCCAAAGGCTAAATATAATCAGTCACTTATTGACTTAAAGAAATTCGGAACTGTAGTATTAGAACAATCAAGTGGAGAGGATGTCACAGAACAATATTTTGATACCGAAGCACGATTAAAGTCATTAAAAATACAGCAGGAGCGTTTACATAAACTACTAAGCAAGGCTGAAAAGATGGAGGATATATTAAAAATAGAGAAAGAGCTCCAGGAAACATTATATGCGATAGAAAATTACACAGGAACCCTCAGGAAGTGGGATTCACTTGTAGAATACTCAACATTAATGGTTAATATATCTGAAGTTGAGCAAATAAAGCCAGTAACACCTAAAGAAAAAGATGGATTCTTTGAAAGAATAGCATTTAGCTTTAGAAACAGTTTGATGGGTGTAGGAGAATTTTTACAGGATTTTGTAGTAGCTTTAGCAGCTGCATTGCCGGTAATTATACCAATAGGATTAATTTGCTATTTAGTGTTTAAAGTTATAATAAAGAAAATTCGTAAATTAGTAAAAAAAGAAATTAGTGAGAAGGAAAAAAATGAGGAATAGCAAAATAGATAGAAGATATGGCAAATAATTTGTGTTGATTTATAGAAAACACGAGTAATATAATTACGAATAACTAAAGGCTGTTTCATAATATACTTAACTAAAATATTGTTTATGCTGGTAAGAATCAGTATACGGTATTGGATTAAGATATATTAGGAACAGCCTTTTGTTTCTAAATTGGCTTGAAGTAACAGAAGAATTTCATAGAGAGGTTAAAAGATTAAGAAAGTGGCAAGAATACCTAAAACTCTTGATAGTAAGACAGCTCAGATTATTTTTAGATAATTGTTATTAATAGTACAAAAAAACCTCTAATCAAAAGATTAAAGGTTTTGGTGACCCATCGCAGATTCGAACTGCGGACACCTTGATTAAAAGTCAAGTGCTCTGCCAACTGAGCTAATGGGTCAAATGGCTGGGATGGCTGGACTCGAACCAACGCAATGCCAGAATCAAAATCTGGTGCCTTACCAACTTGGCGACATCCCAACGTCAAGCGCAAGACCTATTATAAAGAGGTTTGAACTTTTTGTCAAGCAAAAAAACAAAAAAAATAAAAAAATTTTTAAAGTTCATTATATCGACGCTTACATTCAGCATTTATGCTTCATTGTTACGTTGGTAAAATCAACTATTATTCACCTACAAACTCAAACAAAGTAAAATTAAAAACAGGCAAATTTGCATTATGCAATATTTGCCTGCTACTAAGTTTTTAAATCTTAAAGTCTTGAGTTGCTATGTCAATTAGCTGTAAATCTTTATTTCTTTCCTCAGCCATTCTGATTGACCATTCATTTTCAAATAGTATGGAGTTTCTGCCAAGCTTATCTTCAACAATAATTGCTGTACTAGGCAGGTTAAGCTTTCGTGGGTCCAAGCCTTCATTTTTAATCCATCTTGCATGTCTAAAAGGTAGGTTTTGAACTCTAAGCTGTACACCGTACTCATTCTTTAATCGATATTCCAATACTTCAAACTGGAGTGCACCTACTACACCGACAATCAATGCTTCAATACCAATGTCAATTTGCTTGAATACCTGAATAGCTCCTTCCTCAGAGAGCTGATCAATACCCTTAATAAATTGCTTCCTCTTCATTGTGTCAGCAGGGGTAATTCTTGAGAAAAATTCTGCAGGGAATATAGGAATACCCTTGAACTTAATTTTGTCATTTCCCTCAAATAAGGTGTCTCCTATGTTAAATATTCCTGGATCAAATAACCCGATTATATCACCAGCAAAAGCTTCTTCAACAATAGTCCTCTCTTGTGCCATAAACTGCTGTGGTTGTGAAAGACGAACCTCTTTTCCTGCATTTACGTGCTTCACTGACATTCCTTTTGTAAATTTACCTGAGCAAATTCTTAAAAAGGCAAGTCTATCTCTATGCGTAGGGTTCATATTTGCCTGTATTTTGAATATAAAGCCAGAAAATTTGTCACTTTCGGGGTCAACTTCACCTCCAAGTGCGTCAACTACTCCTGGTGAAGGTGCAAGCTCTAAAAATTCTTCTAAAAATGGCTGTACTCCAAAATTAGTCATTGCACTACCAAAAAACATAGGAGTAAGCTCTCCACTACGAACTTTCTTTTTATCAAATTCGTCACCGGCCATATCTAATAGTTCAATATCTTCACATAGTTTATCGTGATAATGACTTCCTAATAAATCGGTAAATACAGTATCCTCTACTTTTCCCACCTGAGAGGCTACTTGGGTTTGTCCATGCTCTCCGCCTGTAAAAAGTTCAATTTGTTTTAACTTACGATTGTAAACTCCTTTAAAATCTCCATCAATACCAATTGGCCAATTCATTGGATAAGAGCGAATACCAAGTACTCTTTCTATTTCCTCCATCAGTTCAAAGGGGTCTTTGCTGGCACGGACCATTTTGTTTACAAATGTGAAAATTGGAATACCTCTTAGCTTACATACATGGAAAAGCTTTATTGTCTGTGCTTCAATACCTTTTGCACCATCTATAAGCATAACAGCACTATCAGCAGCTACAAGAGTTCTATATGTGTCTTCACTGAAGTCTTGATGGCCTGGCGTATCAAGTATATTGATGCAATAATTGTTGTATTCAAATTGCATAACACTAGAGGTAACAGAAATTCCTCTTTGCTTCTCAATTTCCATCCAATCGGATACGGCGAATTTGTTTGCTTTCCTTGATTTTACAGAACCAGCCATTCTGATGGCTCCCCCATAAAGCAATAGTTTTTCTGTTAATGTAGTTTTTCCCGCATCAGGGTGAGAAATAATAGCAAACGTTTTTCTTCTTGATACTTCTTTTTTAATTTCAGCTTTTATATCTGGCATTTTTTTAACCTCTCGTAATTCTTTTATCTACACGTTTTCCACGTTTCATTGTATATTATAGCCAATATGCTGTCAATTTCATTTTGAGTTTAAGCATTATAACGAGGCAATAAAATGTTCCCTACTTCTATAAGCGGTGGGTATGCTTTGGTTTTCGGCGGTGAGACAACCTCGATGAAATGCCGCTAATGTAATAAAATTTTTCTACAATCGGAAAATTTTATATTTAACTTAGGCATTATAATGTTTTAGAAACATTAGCATTAAAAGGATATTTTACATTTTGTATAGAATATAATAAACTAAAGAAAAGTAGAAAAATATATTAATATCTGAATAAATGGAAAGCTAATAATAATCAATTGAATTTTCGCAAAAATTTAATTCATTATAAAACGGAGGTTGTATGGAGAATAAAAAAGTCTTTGTTACTATAGATAATAATAAATCTGAAATTGAAATTAATACCACCCTTTCAGAATTAAGCAAACGCTTTAAAAGTGAGAGTAATTATCCTATTGTTGCAGCAAGAGTAAATAACGATATAAAGGATTTAAGCTATGAAATAAATGAAGATTCAAAAGTTAAGTTTATAGACTTAACTGATGAAGACGGTATGAGAATATACAGGCGAAGTTTGTATTTTATTTTTATTAAAGCAGTAAATGAAGTTTTCCCTGATAGAAATGCAGTAGTCAGCCATCCCATGAGTAATGGTGTATACTGTGAAATTAATGGGAGTGAAGCGTTAACAGAAATTGATGTTGAAAAAGTAGAAAAGAAAATGAGAGAGATTATTGCAAGTAGCTTGCCTTTTGAAAAAAGGATTATCTCTTTAGAAGATGCCAGACAACTTTACAAAAATACAGGAAGACTTGATAAGTATGAAGTGCTGGAATATAGAAAAAAATCTCATGTGACAGTTTATAATTGCGGAGGTTATGAAGATTATTTTTATGGATATATGTTACCAAATACCGGTTATATTGATTGCTTTGCACTTAAATTTTTTCATCCCGGTGTTGTAATACAGTTTCCATCAAAAATTAATCCCAAGGTTCTTCAACCATTTGAGGAGCAAAAAAAGCTTTTTAAGGTTTTTATTGACTACAAAAAGTGGGTAAGGATACTGGGAGTACAAAATGTAGGAGCCCTAAATGACATTGTAAATGCAGGTGAAATAGGAGATTTAATAAGGGTCAGTGAAGCTATTCATGAGAAGAAAATAGCTGAAATAGCTGATAAAATCACAAATCATGAGGAAGAAAAAAGAATAGTTCTTATTTCTGGACCATCTTCATCAGGAAAAACTACCTTTGCGAATAGATTAGGTATTCAGCTGAGAGTTAACGGTTTCGTTCCTCAGACTATTTCGTTAGACAATTATTTTGTAAATAGAGACAAAACTCCAAAGGATTCAGATGGGGACTACGATTATGAAGCGCTTGAAGCCATAGATGTTGACTTGTTCAATAAGCAGCTAACTCAGCTATTAGAAGGCTTTGAGGTTGAAGTTCCAATTTACAATTTTGAAACGGGTTCAAGAGAGTCATTTGGACAAAAAATGAAAATGAATAAAAATACCATACTTGTCATTGAAGGTATACATGGTTTGAATGATAAGCTTACAGCATCAATTTCACCAGAAGATAAATATAAGGTTTATGTTAGTGCACTGACTTCAATGAATATAGACGATCACAATAGAATACCATCTACTGATACCAGAATACTTAGAAGAATCGTAAGGGATAACCAATTCAGAGGATGTTCGGCAATTAATACTATAAATAGATGGCCATCAGTGAGAAGAGGTGAGGAAAAGAATATATTTCCTTATCAAGAGAATGCGGATATTATGTTTAACTCGTCGCTTGTATATGAGTTGTGTTTGCTAAAGACATATGCAGAGCCTCTTTTAATGGAATTGGGACGAGAAAACGAAAGGTACTCTGAGGTGAAGAGATTGATTGAATTTTTAAGCTATTTCTTACCTATAGATGAAAAGGACGTTCCTAATAATTCTATAGTTAAGGAATTTATTGGAGGCAGTTGCTTCTTTTAGGGAACTCAGGTGCGAGTAAACTCTAGTATATGGACAAATTAAGAACTGAAAAAGCTGATTAAAATGTATTTTGCAACATTATTTTTTTATAGGAACATACTCTATAAGGGGTGGTAAAATGAAACTACGTGATATATCTGAAATACTGGATGCTCAAGTTATTACTGGTGAAGATTTTTTGGAGCATAGTGTTACAGCTGGATGTGGTTCTGATTTGATGAGTGATGTAATGGCTTATGTAACAGAAAGTGTGTTGCTGCTGACGGGCCTTATTAACTTACAGGTTATCAGAACTGCAGAAATGATGGATATAAGGGCAATTGTTTTTGTGAGAGGAAAGCTTCCACTAGATAGTATGGTTGAATTGGCAAAAGAGAAAGAGATTGTTTTAATGTCAACTAAGCTCACAATGTTTGTTTCATGTGGAAGGCTATTTAGTGCAGGTCTTCAAGGGAAATCATAAAAATTCGGTAGATGAAGGTTTGTGGTGGCTAGTTTATAAAGCTTGAGCTAATAATTCTACGTCAGGTAATAGAGGAGGACCGAGTCTATGCCAGTACTTTGATTTTTATTGAAAAATACTGGGTGTGGGTAAAAATATAAATATGGGTACTATAAAGCTAAAGTATGAGATATCTGCAAATGACTTTATAACCGCTGGGGAAGCCTCTAGTAATGTTAAAAAGAAACTAACACAAATAGGTGTTTCAGCCGATATTATTAAGAAGGCTGCCATATCTATGTATGAGGCTGAAATTAATGCGGTTATTCATGGAAATGGTGGATATGCATATGTTGAAATTTTTAGTGATAAGGTAATTATTAAAATTGTTGATAGAGGTCCTGGAATTCCTGATGTGGCTCAAGCAATGCAGGAGGGATATTCAACGGCTCCTGATAACATAAGGGAAATGGGCTTTGGAGCTGGAATGGGACTTCCCAACATGAAGAGGTATGCAGACAAGCTAGAAATATTTACTGAGGTGGGCAAGGGAACAAGTATAATATTAACTGTTTATTTTTAATATATATAATTAAACAAAGCTGAATTATATAGCCATTTATTATGTGGTAGCGTAGGGGGGGTAATATGCAAGAATATTTTCATTCTGTTAATCTTGACAAAGACAAATGCAGAGGATGTACAAATTGCATAAAGCGTTGTCCAACTGAGGCTATTCGTGTACGAAAGAGCAAAGCTCAGATAATAAATGAGAGATGTATAGATTGTGGTGAATGTATACGTGTTTGCCCTTATCATGCAAAAAATGCCATAAATGATGGACTGGATATTATTAATAATTTTAAATACAAGGTTGTTTTACCTGCACCATCCCTTTATGGTCAGTTTGATAAAAAATACTCTAGAGACAATATTTTATTTGCTCTAAAGTCAATAGGTTTTGATTATGTTTATGAGGTTGCAAAAGCTGCTGAAATAGTAAGTGAAGCTACCAGGCAATTATTAAAAAATACTGACATAAAAAAACCAATGATATCATCTGCTTGTCCAGCAGTTGTAAGGCTTATTCAAGTTAGATTTCCTGGCTTGATTGATAATATTGTTAAATTAGAATCTCCAATGGAGGTTGCAGCAAAGATAGCAAAAAGTGAGATTCATGAAAAATATAATATTGCTATGGAGGACATAGG
>JAEWZA010000392.1 GCA_023395575.1 Bacillota bacterium | reverse complement strand
TCCATTCTTCCAAGATACTCAATATTTCCGTCAGAAAGCCACCTTACAAGATCTCCTGTTTTATATATTCTTTCTCCTGCACAAAACGGATTAGGTATAAATTTTTCTTGAGTCAATTCCGGTCTATTAACATATCCTCTTGCAAGTCCTTTTCCCCCTAAGCACAATTCGCCCGGTACACCAATAGGCTGAACATTATTGTTCTTGTCCAGAATATATACCTTGATATTCTGCATTGGCTTACCAATAGGAACAATATCCTTATAGGTACTGTCACTTAAGGAGTATTTAGTTGCATAAATTGTTGACTCGGTAGGTCCATAGATATTTTCAAGCTTTACTTTTGAAGTTATATTGTTGAATTTATTGACTACTTCTCTGGGTAAGGCCTCACCACATGCTAAAATATACTTCAATTTGTCTAGGGTATGCTTTTTGTCTTTCGCACATATGTCCAAAAACAGGTTTAACATAGAAGGTACAAAATTAATATGGGTAACGTTATACTGCTCTATCACTTCTATCACTTTTGGGGGATTTTTTTCTTCACCCTGTTCTAAAATAGCCAGTCTACCTCCTGCATGAAACCAACCAAACAGTTCTGCAACAGATATATCGAAGGTATAAGTTGTCTTTAATAAGAATGTATCTTCCTCAAGTAGCGGATAATCCTGTTGAAGTCCAAGAAGTATATTTACAGCACTTCCATGCTCAATCATAACCCCCTTTGGTTTCCCTGTTGAACCAGATGTATAAAGTACATAAGCTAAATCTTTTGGACTGTTAACTTTTTTCAGATTTGAGCATTCATGTTGATACAAGCTTTCATCTTCTAAATCTATAATTTCTCCGTCAAATTTTATTCTATTTCTAAATTGTTTCATAGTTACAACAATTTTTGACCCGCAATCAGCGAGAATATAGTTAATCCTATCTTCTGGATGTTCAGTATCAATAGGTAAATACGCTCCTCCAGCCTTCAAAATACCCATGATTCCAATGAGCATTTCAAATGATCGCTCTACCATAATACCAACAATATCATTAGGTTTTATACCTTTACTTCTTAGCACGTTCGCAAGCTGGTTTGACTTCTCATTCAAAACCTCATAAGATAGGGATCTATTGCCAAAAACCAGCGCAGTATTATCAGGAGTCTTTTCTACTTGCTTTTCAAAAAGCTCCTGAAGCACACTATCCGGTGGAAATCCCGCAACAGTATTGTTAAATTGATTAATTAACTTATCTTTTTCTTCCTTGTCTAATAACTCTATTTCGTGTAACTGAACCTGTCTATTTTCTGATATAAAATTTAGGATATTGGTAAAATGTCTCCCGAACCGTTCTATTGTTTCCCGTTTAAATAAATCTGTACAATAGTTTATTTCTATATCAATACCCTTTTTACTTTCTACTGCAATAGTTTGGATATCAAATTGTGCCATTTTTTGTTTGTATTGATAGCTGGATATTTCAAGCCCTTCGGCTTTTACACTTCCAACATTCACGTTCTGTAGAATAAACATAGTGTCAAATATTGGGTTTCTGCTTGGATCCCTTTTGATTTTTAGTTCCTCCACTAATTGCTCAAACTGATAATCCTGGTTGTCAAACACCTTTAATACATTTGCTCCCACTTCCTGCAAAAATGCGTTAAAAGTTTTATCTGCTTCTGGGAAATTCCTGAGCACTAGTGTATTAATAAATACACCGAGGGTATTCTGAATATCTGAATGCCTTCTTCCTGCTGAAGGTGTACCAATAATGATATCTGCTTGACCTGTATATTTTGCAAGGAGGATATTATAAGCCGCAATCAATACGGTATACAATGTAACTCTATTCTCCTTGGCAAGCCGATAAAGCTTATCTACCAGTTCTCTATTTATAGAAAACAACACCGAGTCACCTTTATATGTAAACGCTATAGGTCTTGTAAAGTCAGTTGGAAGATTCAGTACAGGTAATTCTTCTGAAAGCTGTTCTATCCAATACTTCTTTTGAATGGCCAATTCTTCACTTTTTAAAAGCAGCTCCTGCCATGCAGCATAGTCTTTATACTGTATTTTTAGTTCTGGAAGTTCTTTTCCAGCATAAAGTTCATTAACTTCCTTTACAAGAATACCTTCAGATACCCCGTCTGATACAATATGGTGCATATCCTGCAAAAGCAAGTAAACAGGTTTTCCTGAAGACTTTCTAAGTTTAACAAGCTTAAACCTGAATAATGGGGGAATGGCCAAATCAAAAGGACGTATAAACTCCCCAATCATACGATCAATGCTTTCCTTATCTTCCTCCATCTCAATATGCTCTACTATAAAATCTACTTTATCGTGAATCTTCTGAACCGGATTACCCTCCACAATCTCAAAGGAAGTACGCAGGATTTCATGCCGCTTTACCAATTTTTTAATCACCTGTGTAAAATGGTTTAAGTTCAGTTCACCCTTTATTTTTAAGACCTGAGTCATATTATATGCAGTACTTTCACTATCAATTTGTTTAAGTAAGTACATTCTCTTTTGAGCTGCTGAAAGGGTATAATAATCCTTTTTTTCTATCTTTGGAATAGGCTTTTCAAAAAGATTGCCAAAGTCAGAGGATATAAGATAATTCTTTATTTCCTCTTTTCTCTCTGCCATTTCCTTAAGAAGCTCTGGTGTAAGGATGCCTTTAGGTGCCTTATACCGTAAAAATTCATCCTCTATCCAAAGCTTAATACCCTTAGCTTTTAACTCAGAGACTAGCTTTTCAATTGGTTGGTTCTCTTTTACTAAACTATCATTTTCTATCATGTTGTTGCCCCCCAATGACTAAGGATTAAACTTAAACACATTTTCTATATAGTCATCAAACCGCAAAATCCTTAAATATTTCCTTTACTTTCATTTCTTCTAATATCTGATTTATACATTCCATTTGTTTATCTTTCGGAATCAATTTTGTTAAAAGAACACTCTTTAGCATATCTAATGCCTGTCTAACCTCTTCAATGCTAGGCTGTCTATTTTCTTTCAAAATTTCTTCTTTCATATTTTTAATTTTTCTATAAGGCTCTACAACTCCCTTTTGATAAGCTTGTTCATCCCAGTTGCTGTTCTTCGTACTGATTGCTGTAGCAATACATTTTGTAATTACTTCCATACCATTACTGATATCCTGCTCACCGCTTAAAAGTTTTATCTTTGCTGCTTGTACATCAGCATCATTATCATAGGAATAAGTTTTTATTTGTGGAGCATTCTTTTTCATTAGATTTCTTAGAACGGTCTGCGGTCCTAGCTCAATTGCTAAAGCTACATCTTCATTTTGCAAATATTGCATTGAGGCTTGCCATCTGACAGGCTGTACAATCTGTTTTGTTAAATTGTCAATAATACTTTCTTTCCCCTGATATGGTAGTGCAGTAACATTTGATAAAACAGGGTAATTCAAGTCAAAGTAACTATACTTGCGCAATTCGTCATTTAACATGTCAGCAGCAGGCTGCATTAAAGGACTGTGGAAGGGTGCACTTACTTTTAGTGGAATCACTCTTGCACCCAAAGCATTTAACTTTGCACCTACTTCTTCTACAGCTTCTACATGTCCTGAAATAACAATCTGATTAGGAGAATTATAATTAGAAACAACAACTAGTTTCCCATTTTTTGAGACATTGCTGCATTCTTCCTCAATGGTGCTTTGACTAACCCCACTAATAGCAGCCATAGCGCCTACCCCAACTGCTACAGCTTGTTGCATAAACTTACCTCTCTGTCTCACAATCTTAACTGCATCTGCAAATTTTATTGCACCTGAACAGCACAATGCCGAAAACTCACCTAAACTATGTCCAGCCGTATATGCAGGCTCAATACCAATCTCTTTCATATAAACACTAAACGCTGCAATACTTGCTGTTAAAATAGCAGGCTGTGTATTTTCCGTTTTTGTAAGCTCTTGCATATCGCCTTCAAAACATAATTTTTTTAGGTCAAAACCCAATGCTTCATTTGCTTCTTCAAATACTTCTCTTGCCTCTGAAAAGGAATCACATAGTGCCTTTCCCATTCCAACGTATTGAGAACCCTGTCCAGGAAATAACAATACAATTTTATTCATAACTAATAACCTCCAATGTTTATTTAATATTTATTATAATATTCCTTCATCAAAATCTTCTTGCATTTCATCAGAATTTTCATCACTGTCTCCTAATATCTTAGCTAATTGGGCAACCGTTGAC